>JBBIRN010000090.1:0-2572 GCA_037441785.1 Candidatus Aminicenantota bacterium
GGCTCATTTGAAAGCAGCTGTGGAAGCCGGCAAACACGTCTTCATGGAAAAGCCGGTAGCCGTGGACCCGGTTGGGGTGCGTTCGGTCATCGCTTCTTCTGAGCTGGCCAAACAAAAAGGTCTGGCCATTGTGGCCGGTACCCAGCGCCGTCATCAGGCCCATTACGTAGAGATTATGAAACGCATTCATAGCGGCGATATCGGCGAAATTGTGGCCGCCCAGTGCTACTGGAACATGGGTGCTCTCTGGGTCGAACGAGCGGCTCAGAACTGGGCTGACCGCATCATCAAAAAATGGTCGGATATGGAATGGCAGGTGCGTAACTGGCTTTTTACTGTCTGGTGTTCGGGCGACCACATTGTTGAGCAGCATGTCCATAACCTGGATGTCATCAACTGGGCATTTGGCACGCACCCGGTAAAATGTATGGGTATGGGCGGACGGGCAGCCCGCACTGACCCCATGTTTGGCAATGTCTATGACCATTTTGCCGTGGAGTATGAGTATCCCAACGGTGTGCGCGTGATGAGCATGTGCCGCCAGACAGCCGGAGCGGCAGAAAACGTCTCCGAGCGTGTGGTGGGAACAAAAGGCTTCGCTTACACGGACAGCGCCGACGGCTACATCAAAGGACCGAAGCCTTACAAACCAGAAAAAGAATCACCCAACCCCTACGTCCAGGAGCACATTGACCTGATTAACAGCATAAAGAACGGCAAACCGCTGAACGAAGGACGCCAGGTGGCAGAGAGCACGTTGACGGCCATCATGGGCCGGATGAGCGCCTACACTGGACGGGCCCTGAGCTGGGACTGGGTGATGAATGCTTCCAAACTGGACCTGACCCCGCCGCACATGGAGTTCCGCGAACTGCCGCCGCTCGAAGTGGCCATCCCCGGCAAAACCCCTCTGATTTAAAAACGGGGGAAACTATACTCATTCACCTATTTTCTGGGTAATAGCTGGCTACTTTTTGCCAATAATTATAGTTTTAGCGCAGGAAAATTGATTTTGCCTAATTACCTTAATTTACAAAAAACCACTTGTCGTAACCGATGATTACAGTTTACTTCTGATTTTAGAAAATGACTCTGCAGATTTCTTAACGGGCCTCTGGCCAATTGCTGAGTTGATGAAAGTTAAATCCGGGTTAACACGGATTCTAAAAAACCGGTTTTCACCTTTGCGCTGCCGGTGGCTATTGAATCTTTTTCTGAAATCTTCTATTTTGATGATTTTCATAACAATTGAATTTGGAAAGATAAAGTTTTAATCTGTAAACAAACTAAATTGTCCTGCAGAGGAGTTCAAAGAGCGGCTCATGGACAGCAAGCCAAGAGAAGACATAGCCCGCGGAGTCAGGTCTTTTACTATCGGCACAGCTATCAGCCGGGTGCTGGGCCTCGTTCGGGAGATGGTCTTTGCCCATCTGTTTGGCTCAAGCCGTTCGACCGACGCCTTTAACGCTGCCTTTCGTATCCCCAACTTGTTGCGCGACCTGTTTGCTGAAACTTCGCTTTCCGCTGCCTTTGTGCCCGTCCTGACCGAGGAAAAAGGCAAAGGCAAAGAACGGCAAAACCTCCTGGCTTCCAACATCTTAAACACCCTGCTTCTGGTGGTGGGTGCGGTTACCATCCTGGGGATGATTTTCCGTCGGCCAGTGGCCTCCCTGGTGGCCATGGGGTTTAGCCGTATTCCAGAGAAACTGGCCCTGACCTCTTCGCTGACCTTCATCACGTTTCCTTTTCTGCTTTTTGTTTCGCTGGCTGCCTGGGCTATGAGTTACCACAACACCGAGGGTTCTTTCTTTGTCCCTTCGGTGGCTCCAGCTTTTTTCAACGTTTTTTCCATTGCTGTTCCGGTGGCCATGTTCAGCTGGTATACAGCTCGCGGCGGTGACCCTATTTATGGAGCCGCTCTTGGAGTTACCGTTGGCGGCCTGATGCAATTTCTCATCCAGGTGCCCGGAGTTTTCCGCCGTGGTTATCGCTACTATTTTTATCTTAACTGGCATCAACCGCAATTTAGAAAGGTTATGGCTCTGTTTATCCCGGTGGCCTTGGGCCTGGCCGGCTCTCGCATCAACGTTTTTATCAACACCGTCCTGGTGTCTTACCAGGCAGAACGCTCTATGACCTGGCTCAACTATGCCTACCGCATCATGCATCTGCCGCTGGGTCTTTTTGGTATGGCCGTGGGTACAGTAGCGCTGCCTCGGTTTTCGCGACTGGTGCTTGATAACAAAAATGAAGAGCTTAAGTCCAGCCTGATGGATTCGCTCAAGATGGTCTTTTTTTTGACCGTGCCTTCTTCTATCCTGATTGCTTTTTTTGCTCAGCCGATTACACGCCTTATTTATCAGCGTGGCCATTTTACGGCAGAAGATACGGCGGCTGTGAGCCAGGCTTTAATTCTCTACACCCTCGGTATCCCTTTTATTTCTGCTCTGCGCAACGTGGCTTCAGTTTTTTATGCTCACCAGGATGCCCGGGCGCCGATGTACGCCAGCTTTGCTTCTATCGGGCTCAACGTGGTCATGAACCTGTCTCTGATGAAGCCTCTGGGCTTTCT
>JBBIRN010000090.1:2596-8622 GCA_037441785.1 Candidatus Aminicenantota bacterium
GGCTTCGGTGGCCAGCGTAGTAAACATCTACCTTTTGATTTTCTGGTTGCCGAAAAAAATCGGGCCGGTGGATTTCCGACCTGTTTATGTGTATTTCTTGAAGTTGACCATGGCTTCCGCAGTTTCCGGTCTGGCTGGTATTTTTGCCTATCGGCTATTGACCCCCAGAGTGGGTTTGACTTTTCTACCAGTGCTGGCCATGACCATCGTCTGTGGCACCTTTTCTCTTTTGTTCTTCTACGGTGGTTGTCGGCTCCTGGGCCTGAAAGAAGTTGATGTTTTCCTCCGCCGCTTCCTAAAAAGGTAGCTTCATTTCATAAGTTCATTTGAATGATCCGGTGAACTAAAATAAAATATTTCTGCGTCCGGTAAGTAAGAGGATAGACTTTTATGAAGTATATATTCTGGGTAATCTGTTTCTTTTGGTGGGGGATGGATATTTATCTTGTTGTTCATAAAAACAAGGATGGCCACAGAATCTCAGAAAGAAAAAGTAAATTTATCATGACCTTTTTAATATTTACTGGAATTTTACTGGCGATTGTTCCTGAAAGTTTTCGCTCCGTCTGGCGCACCAGAGAATTCGGACTTTTCCAGATTATTGGTACAGGCGTTTTAGCTGCCGGTTAAATTTTTGCGGGCTGGCAACTCGTACCGACCGACTTTCGGGGCGCGACCGCGTCCCCCATTTTCCTTACCTGGCGGTGGGCACTGTGGCCTGCGTTAAGGTTGTTGCGCCGCCAGGATTTTAAAAGCTCTCGGCTCATTTCTCGTGGCCTTTTTATCCGAGCAGGTGGGTGAAGATGGAAACGGACTCCACCACCGGTCTGGCGGCCAGCATGATTTTATCCAGACTCAAGCCAGTGGCGATTAATTCAAAGCCCGCGACCGAAATAACCAGGGCCGCCAGCAGCGTGAAAATCTTTGTTCCTAATTTTGTTTTCATTTTCTTTCTCCTTTTTTAATTTTGGTCATCTTTCTGACCTTCACTAATTTAGACGAAGAAGCCGGGGTAAAGGTTCCTTTTATTTAAAAAGAGTACCTTGAAGGAGATATTTAGAGGGAAAAACTGTTTTTGGCCGGGTTTATTACAAGAGGGGATTTAGATTCCTTCAGGTCATTGATATACATCATTTTTCATAATAAAATAAAAACATGATTTCGGGGAAAATTGAAACCGCGGTTAAAAATGTGTTATTCAGAATGATTTTCACCGCCATTCTACCAGCAGATTGTTATCTGGCCGATGGTCCAGATCTCGGCTTTTCGCCAGCCACCGGCGGTCTGGTCTCCCTACCGCTGAAAAAGGAGGCTATTTCCTAACTCTAATCGGGTAGGGTGGACGCTGCCTCTTCTTAGGCGGATTTTTCTTCAGCATCTCCATGACTAATTCAATGGCCTTGTCTAACTGCGGGTCGCGGCCAGCCGCATAGTCAGCGGGAGTTATTTCCACTTCCACGTCAGGTGGCACACCCACGTTTTCTATGCCAAAACCTTCTTCCTCCGTCCAGAAAGCCAGGTTGGGTGCGGTTATGGTTCCACCATCCATGAGCACCGGGAAGCCCAGAATGCCTACCAGTCCGCCCCAGGTTCTCTTGCCCACCAGCGGCCCAAGCTTGAAATGCCTGAACATCCAGGGCAGCAAATCTCCGCCTGAGCCAGCCATCTCGTTTATCAGCATGACTTTTGGCCCCTGAATGGAGGCACTCGGTGTTTTAAGGTCTGCGCCGTAACGCATAGCCCACATGGCAATGAAAGGCTTGCTTAACCAGTCAATGTAATAGTCAGCCACCTGACCGCCACCGTTAAATCTTTCGTCCACGATGATGGCCTCCTTGTAAGCCTGGGGGAAGAAATAGCGCCTGAAATACATATAGCCCTGGATTGAAGTGTTAGGCACATAAACATAAGCTACCTGGCCGCCAGTAGCTTCTTCTACTTTTTTAAGGTTGCCTTCAACCCAGTCACGGTTGCGCAGTCCGAACTCATCAGCGATTGGGACTACTTTTACCGTGCGGGCACCTTTACCATCAGGGGTGGGGCCCACAGTAATTTCCACAATTTTGTCAGCTTTGTTTTCAAAATATTTAAAAAGGTTGTCTGGCGGGATAAGCTGATGGCCATCCACTGCCAGCAGGTATTCACCGGCTTTGACGTTTACTCCTGGCTCGGTGAGCGGCGAGCGAAGCTCTGGATTCCAGTTTAAACCACCGTAGATTTTTTTGAAGCGGTAGCGGCCGTTGACAATTTCATAATCGGCGCCAAGTAAGCCGACCGGTATGGTTTTGCGTTCGTAGGGTGTGTCGCCACCTCCAACACGGTGGTGGCCGACAGCCAGCTCGCTGCACATCCACATCATCAGCCGGTTAAGGTCATCACGACAGGCGAGGTCCGGCAAAAATTTCTCGTACTTTTTCTTCATGGCCAGCCAATCGCAACCATGCATGTGGGGGTCATAGAAGTAATCTCGGTTTATTCTCCAGGCTTCGTAAAAAATCTGTTTCCATTCTTCAGCCGGGTTGATTTTAACTTCGATGGAGTCTACGTTGATTTTCCCCTGACCGACCTGAATTTTTCCGCTGAGGTTAGTGATGCCCCAAGTGTTCTGAGCGGAATAGAGTAATTTTTTCTTATCGGCTGAAATCAGATAATTATTCAGGCCTTCCATGATGACTTCGTCTTTTCTGGTTTTGAGGTCAAAGTGGTGAAGCTTTCCGCCGCGGCCCTCGCTGCCCGGTCCGGCCATCATGGCTCCTATCGGAACAACAGGGAATTCTAAATAGTAAAGGTGTCCGGCTTCTCCCACCTGGAGATTGGAGTAGTTACCTGGTGGCAGAGACAAAGCCACAATACGGTATTCCAGCCCGTCAAAATCAATGACTGTTTCACCGCTTTCAGGCTTAGCCGTTTCGCTTTTGCTGGCGGGTGGTTTTTGCCCGGCAGTTTTTTCTTCTGGTTTTGCTTTGAGGTCAGGGGTGGATTTAGCCGGTTCGACCGGTTTTTCTTCATCACTTTCTTTAGCCAGCGGATTTGGTAAATCTTTTCTCAAAACGACCAGGTAGAGCGAATAACTGGCTCGCAGGTCAGCATTGGACATATCAAACCACTGCTTGACCGGTCCGGCGTCAGTTGAGGACAGGAAGTAAAGATATTTTCCGCTCTGGTCAAAACGGGGCTCAGCCACTTCACTAAGGCCGTCGGTAAGGGGGTAAGATTTATCCTTTTCTATGGAATAGACGAATACTTTCTGGATGTAGGTCTGGGTGTTTAAGGTATAGGCAATCCATCTGGAATCAGGCGACCAGGTGGCGTAGACGCTGCGAATACGACTTGGTCCGTAGAGATATTCTGAGGCGATTTTTTTGACGGTGCCGGTTTTAAGGTCTATCCAGTAAAGTGACCAGGAATTGTCGGCAAAAGCAATTTTCTGGGAATCGGGCGACCAGACCGGCGAATCGTAGAAGCCGGCGCCGTTCAGCTTGTATTTTTTGGTTTCACCCTTGCCATCCTGTGGTTTTATATGCAGTTCGTATTCACCGGATTCGTCGGAAAAATAAGCGATAAAGCGGCCGTCGGGAGACCAGACGGGGCTACGCTCGTGAACTCCGGGAGTCTGGGTCAGGTTGCGGTAATCGCCTTTTTCTGCCGGCAGAGTGACGATTTCCCCGCGAAATTCAAAAACAGCTCGGGCGCCAGAGGGCGACAGGTCGGCGTTTCTGATCCAGCGGGCTCCTTTGGCAAAGCGTTCGCGCAGTTCTACCAGGTCAGTGGAAATGCCGATGGTCAGGCGCTGAATCTTACCGGTTTTGGGGTCAAAGAGATGCAGGTAGCCGCCCTGTTCGTATATGAGATGGTCTTTGTTTCCAGCGGCATCTATAATCGGAAAGTCTTCATGATGGGTGAGCTGCTTGATTTCTTTGGTCTTGAGGTCATAACTAAAGAGGTTAAACTCGCCGTTGCGGTCTGAAAGAAAGAAGAGCTTGCCATCTGCCCAGATGGGGTCAATATCATTGCAGCGCCCTTCAGGCTGAGGAATTTTTTCTAGGGAGTTGTTTTTCCTGTCGTAGATGGTAATGATTGAATTGCGGCCGCCGCGGTAGTTCTTCCATTCTCTAAAAGCGTCGGGGAAGTGATTGTAGGCAATGAACTGACCATCGGGTGAAACTTTTGCCCGGTAAACGTAAGGAATCATGATTTGCTCGGGGAAACCGCCATCAATGGATACAACGTAAAGATTGCTGGCTCCCCGGGCATAGGCGTTTCTGGTTGAGGTAAAGAAAATTTTCTTGCCGCAGGGGCTGAAATCCTGGACCAGGTCTGGACCGGGGTGCCAGGTCAGGCGGCGGGACTGGCCACCTTCGGCTGGCATCAAATAAACATCTACGTTGCCATCGTGCTCAGCACTGAAGGCAATCCACTTACCGTCGGGTGAGAAGACCGGTGTGCCCTGGACTAGCAGGTCTACGGTCAGCTGACGGGGATTTTTCCCATCAAGGTCAGCTACCCAGAGCTGGTTGGCGTAAACGAAAGCTATTTTATCAGGGCCGATTGCCGGCCGGCTGAGCATAGCTGTGTCTTTGGTGTTAATGGCCAGCAAGGTCGTGGCCATCATCAGGAATAACAAAGGGAATAAGAACAGGTTAACTTTTTTCTTAATCATAATTCCCCTCCATGGTTCATTTTAGATACTTTCCACTTTCCAATTTTCCAGGTTTATCAAGCTTAAACTTTATCAAGCTTTATTTATTATATTCAATAATCTTCTTAATTACATAATTTTAGTTACCTTATTTCAGGAATACAGGTTAGGTTGGGTTAGGTTGGGGTCGGAGTTAGGTTGGGGTCGGACCACGCTATCTACTTGAATGTTCAAGAATTAAGCTATTTTTAGTGGATGAAATAAAGCTTTAAAACTGGTTTTTAGGTGGCAAAAACTGATAATAACCAGCTAGTAGTTAGTCTATTCTCCACAGCTGGAAATATTTTCTTATAGCCCAATAATGTGTTTAGGACTCATTTTTTAGGTTGATTTATGAGCTAACTTAAAAGAAATATTATTGGGCCGACTTCAAAACCTTACACCGTCCAACCTTAAAACCAGTTATGTCCCCTGTCTTTAAGGGCCGACGTGAACCATCGGCAGAGTCACCTCAAAATCTTCAGTGCGCAGGGCGTTTTCCCGCTCTAAGTCAAGCAGGTGATAATGGCCCATCTCCATGGAAGCGATGTACAGCAGGAGCTTGTGCTGTTCTGATTCGGATGGGAAGTGGCCGGAAATGGAGGTGTAGAAATCGTGAGCAGCCTTTTCTGCTTTCATGGCCACCAAGAAAACTTCGCTTATCGGTACGATTTCTTTTTCAAATTTTAGCTCTGGAAGAGGCACGGGGCTTTTTTCCGGGAGCACCAGCTCCTGGCCAGGAAACTGCTGCCGGAACATTTTCTCAAAAGCCTGACGATGTTTTTCCTCTTCGGCCGAGAGAAATAAAACTCTGTCTTTTAAGAAATAATTTTCCACCGGCCCGGCCAGGCTCTTGTAGAAATCCCGGGCTTCAATTTCGCTTTTCAGTGCGGTGAGAAGTAAATCCTGGAGTGAATATTTTGAAATATCCATGTTCTTCCCCTTTCATATCTTTTCTACACTCACTTGCTGATAATGTCAACTGACCGTTTTTGGTTTTATGTGGTGATAGCCTATGGAACCAATTAGATTGTATTTAGATTGTATAAGGATTTAGGTCTATTAAGATGTGAAGTGTGATTTGGTCGGGGTGTTGAGGCACGGGTGGTTTTGCGGTTGGTTTTGGGGTCGGGCCGTGCTATCTGCTTGATTATTCAAAATTTAACCTGTTTTTTGCGGGTTTAATGAGGTCTTAAAACTGTTTTTGATATGGGCAAAAAACGATTATAACCAGCCTGGAATCAGTCTATTATCTTTAGCTAAAGCTATTTTTTGAAATCCGAAAAATGCTTTTTGGTGAAGGTCTTCTCATAGGAGTAAGAGATAAACCTCAGCCTGGTCTTTACAT
>JBBIRN010000091.1:0-6107 GCA_037441785.1 Candidatus Aminicenantota bacterium
GAAATGCTGAAGTATGGTTATGAGCTTGTCTGTGTGTTTAAGGATTATGGTTATAAAACCTTTCCGATCAATCCAAAATATGATGAGATTGAAGGAATAAAATGTTATCCTTCATTAAAAGCATTACCGGAAAAACCGGATGTTGTTATAACAGCTTTAGCGCCAAAGAATACTGTTAATGTTGTTCCGGCAGTTAAAGAAATTGGGGTTGATATAATTTGGTTTCCTCCAAACTGTTTTGATGATAATACAATTCAGAAAGCCAGAGAACTTAATCTTAATTTTGTGAGTGATGTTTGCCCAATTGGAATATTGGGAAAAATGAGTGCTTCAAATTCTAATAATTGAAAATCTCTTTCTCTTTTGGGGAACAAAAAATGCAAAATCTTTAGATAAATAGCTATTTGATATATGCAAATCTTGGCATATATTTGGAATGTAAACAGAACGAGTTATTATGAATACAATAAAAGAAAATAAAATATCAGAAATATTAATTGCTATTTCGCATCCGAACAGGATAAGAATTTTGAAAGCATTAAAACAAGAAAGTGTGCTTTGCGGCTGCGAAATTCTTCCGAAGACTGGTTTAGAGCAGTCTAATCTTTCGCGTCATTTAAGCACTCTTGTTAAGGCAGGTGTTCTTATTGCGTGGAAAGATGGTGTAAGAATGAATTATAAAATTGCTGATGAAAGAATTTATGACCTTATAAATATTGCTGAGCAGATAGCCCATGCAAAAATCAGTATTAATAGTTCAGTTTCTGCATAAAAATTTTTTAACCAAATATATGAGTGATTGCTCATATAATCATAAATTTTAATTATATAAAAAGGAGAGAAAAATGACGGTGGAACAGGCGACAAAAATTTTCAGGGTTCTTTCGGACAAAAACAGGCTGCGTATCTTTTTGCTTTTGCTTCACTCCGAGTTGTGCGTCTGCCAGATGATGGAAGTGCTGAAGATTGAGCAGTCTCTCCTTTCCCATCAACTTCGGTTTATGAAAAAGGCCGGGTTGGTCCAGCCCAAAAAGAAAGGCCGGTGGGTATTCTACGAACTTTCGGAAAATTATCGTCAGGAGCTTGAGCCCATCTTTGAGGAATGGTTTAAGACAGAGCTGGAAGCGCTAAAGCCAAAGATAGCCAGAGCCGAAGAGCGAGTGGTATGTCCGGTAGCCAGACCGGCTGCCGGTCAGGCAAAATCCGTGAAAACAAAAAAGCTTACTGCCGAAAATAAAAAGAAAAAGAAGAGAGCCTGAGCAGAGAAAACAAGCAGGAAAGAATAAATCTAAAGGAAGTTAATCCATGCGTAATCCTGAGGAAGTGAAGCCGGACCGGAAGAGTTTCCAGCCTGCAGTGGAGCAGGCAAAAAAATATTCAATACAGGTCGGGAAGGGTGGTAGTCTGACTTTGCCGGCAGACGTGGCCCATCTTCTGGGTGCCGAGGAGGGCAGCAGCCTGAGGCTTGTTTTGGAGAACGGACAGGTCAGCCTTGAACCCAACATCCAGGCCTTGCGCCGGCTCTACCTGGAACCCACTTCAGGTTGCAATCTTAAATGCCAGACCTGCATCCGTCACACCTGGAATGAACCGTTTGGCGCGATGAGCCGGGAATTGTTTGAAAAACTGGTTTCCGACCTGAAGCCGTTTCCTTTCCTGCAGTCAGTGATGTTCGCTGGTTTTGGCGAACCACTTTTTCATCCGGACATTATCTGGATGGTGGAAAAGATAAAAAGAGCTACCGGCGCGAGTGTGGAGATAACCACCAACGGCACGTTGCTGGATGAGGAAATGGCCAGAGGCCTGCTCCGGGCTGGGCTCGACCGGCTGTGGGTTTCTTTTGACGGCACCAGCGCTGACCGCTTTGAAGATATCCGCCAGGGAGCCAGTTTTCAGCTGGTCCTGAACAACGTGCAAAGAATGCGCCAGCTGGCTACCGAAATGAACCTGCCGCTGGCCATCGGTATTTCCTTTGTCTTAATGCGCGACAACATTGAAGAGGTAAAAAATATTGAGGAGCTGATTCAGAATGTAGGCGCCGACCGCGTGCTGATGAGCAACGTTTTGCCCTACACCGAAGAAATGGAAAGAAAGATGCTTTGTCTTTTAGCTCTGACCTGTGAAACTTTTGCCAACCTGCCAGGCAAACCGCAGATCAGTCTGCCACGGCTGGACATCAATTACCTGACCAAAGAGCCGATTTATCATCTGCTCAAAGGCTATCAGAACCTGTTCATGATTAACAATGCCATCAGCGCGCCGACCAGGTCCTGCCGTTTCATCAAGGACGGCACAACTTTTGTACGCTGGGATGGTAAGGTTGCGCCCTGTATGGCCCTGCTCCACGAGCATATTACGTACCTCTACGGTTTGGAGCGACGGATAAAACCCTATTTCCTTGGCGAGCTGAACGAAAAATCGCTCCACGAAATCTGGAATTCAAAGGAATATGTTGATTTCCGGGAGAAAGTTTACCAGTTTGATTTCTCACCCTGTCATATCTGCGGGGGCTGTTCTTATCTGGAAAGCAACGAAGAGGACTGCTTTGGCAACACCTTTCCAGTCTGCGGCGGTTGCCTCTGGGCCCAGGGGGTTATCCAGTGCCCCTGACCTGGATTATTCATTTTTATGGTAAACTGTATGTATCATAAATGACGGGAGACAAAAGATGGCGCTGCTGGAGATAAAGGACCTTACTCTTTCGGTAAATTCCACCTCAATTCTCAACGGTCTGTCGCTGGAAATCTGGGAAGGCTATGTTCATGCTGTAGTCGGACCGAATGGGGCTGGCAAGTCAACGTTAGCCAACGTTATTATGGGTCTGCCTGAATACAGGAATCACGGTGGCGATATTCTGTTTGAGGGGCGTTCCATCAAGCAACTGAAGGTTGATGAAAGAGCCCGCCTGGGCATTACTTTAGGCTGGCAGGAACCGGCCAGGTTTGAAGGCCTTAAGGTCAGCAAGTTTATCCTGGCTTCGGCCAGGAAAAAAGACCCGGCTGAAGTGGACCGGGTGCTTACACTCGTGGGGCTTGAGCCCGAACGCTACCGTAACAGGGCGGTGGACAGGACGTTAAGTGGCGGCGAGAGGAAGAGAATTGAGCTGGCCTCCATTCTGGCTATGAAGCCCCGCCTGGTGCTGCTGGATGAGCCGGATTCCGGTGTGGACATAGAAGCCATTGAAAAAATATTTGCTGCTATTGACTACCTAAAGAGTGAAGGAGCCACGGTTTTACTCATCACCCACAGTCCGAAAGTCCTGGAAAAAGCTGACCACGCCTTCCTGATATGTAACGGCTTTCTGGTAGATAAAGGGGAGAAAAACAAGATACTGGAATACTTCAGCGGGAAATGTCTGCCGTGTCCACACAAAAACGTCCCGGACCTTCAGGTCGAAGTAAAAACAGGAGGGAAAAATGGCTGAAGAATTAGTCCAGGAAATTCTGGAATCCATAAACCTGCACCGCAGCTTTGATAAAAACACACCCCACGTGGTGATAAACGCCAATCAGGTTTTGAGTTCAAAAGTAGTAGAAGGCCTGGTCATTGAGCCAGAAGAACGGCCAGATGGCGTGTTAGCCAGGCTGCGAGTGTTAAAGGGTTATAAAATCAAGCAGCCAGTCCACCTGTGTTTTGGTATGTTGCCCGAGACCGGTGTGCAGAGGATTATTCTGGAGGTGGACATTGAAGACGAAGCTGAAGTTTCCTTCATGGCCCACTGTACCTTTCCGAATGCCGTGGACATCCAGCATCTCATGGAAGCAGACATTCGGGTTGGCCGTAATGCTAAGTATTCGTATTTTGAACGCCACTGGCACAGCGATGAAGGACTGGTGAAGGTCGTGCCCGTAGCCAGAATCAGCCTGGCTGAGGGAGCTCGATTTTCCACCGAATTTGAGCTGCTAAAAGGAAGAGTCGGAATAATTGACATTGACTACCGGACAACCTGCGCCGCCCGCAGCACCGCCGAAATGAAAGCCCGTATCTTCGGCCGGCAGGATGATAAAATTACCATCAGAGAAGCGGCCGTGCTGGAGGGCGAAGACAGCCGGGCGGTGCTAACGACCCACATCGCCGTCAAAGATCAAGCCGTGGCTGACATCAACAATGAAATAATTGCCAAGGCCGCCGGAGCCCGGGGACACGTTGATTGCAAAGAAATTATCCAGGGAAAGGGTGTGGCTAGGGCCGTGCCGGTCGTAGAAGTAAGAAACCCTAAAGCCCACGTGACCCATGAGGCGGCGATTGGCAGCGTTGATTCCCGCCAGCTGCAAACGCTCATGGCCCGGGGACTCAGTGAAGAAGAAGCCGTTGACCTGATTGTCGAAGGCTTGTTGAGTTGAAGTTTTGAGCGGAAAGCTGGGCCCGCAAGTTTAATTTTCCTTTAATCTTTTTTATTCTTGAGGAAAACTTCGTAAGCCCAGTCCAGGTCCTGGCGAGTCATTTTCTTTTCTTCAGGTTGGTCAGGGGCCGATTTTTTCGGTGCCTTCTTCGGCCTGGTGCAGGCTTCCAGCTCGGTAGCGAATTCTTTGGCGGAGCGAGATTTAAGACCAGAGCTTTCAACCTGGTACCTGATATCAAAATCAGAAGTGATAACCAGCCAGTCTTTTTTCTGAGAGATTTTCCGGGCCAGTTCTTTAATTTTTTGGTCAGCTTTTTCACCCCGGGTAAAGATGACGGTCAACCCGGGCTGGGGGTTTTGGGCCGGGAAGTCATCAGCTTTTCCATCAAACACCACAATGATTTTAACCTGTTTCCTGGTGGCGTAAGCGGAAAGTTTCAGGAGAAGAAGTTCTCGGGCGCGCTGCAGGTCTGAGGGCACAAAGGAAGCAATGGATGGAATGGCATGGATGAGGTTGTAGCCGTCAATCATTAGGTTTGGTAACTTGCCGCCTTGCTCCAAAGTATTTTCCTTTTTTGAGGTTTACTCTTTTTATTTTACCTGGAATTGATTTAAATGAAAGCCTGATAGCCAAAATTGTCTGGCATATGGTAGCTACGGCCTGAACTGAGAAACAAATCTAACAATAACCCTTTTTATATCCCCAGCAGAGCTTTGGCCACGCTGAAGAAAATGAACAGGCCGGTTATATCCACAATGGTGGTTAACATCGGGCTGGCCACTACCGCCGGGTCCAGTTTAAAACTGGAAGCAATTAAGGGTAGAAAAGCGCCGATTAGAGTTGAACTAATAACCTGGATGGCTAGAGCCACGGCCACGGCTATTCCAACTTTTATGGGTGACACTGTCCCGGCACTGGAAGAATGCCCGAAAAACAATAACACCCGCAAATAAGCTACCAGAGCCAGGACGGCGGCCATCAGGAAAGCTACTTTAAACTCTTTCACCAAAATTTTCAGGGCATCTTTCGTGGTTATTTCTTTCAGGGCCAAGGCCCGGATAACCAGAGTGGCTGACTGACTGCCGGCATTGCCACCTGTGTCAGCCAGCATGGGCATGAAGGAAGCCAGAATGGCCACTTGAATCAGAATGCTTTCGTAAGTCTGGACAATATAACCAGAGATAAAGCCCAAAAGGGCCAGGCCCAGTATCCAGGGTATTCGGCTTTTGAAGTGTTCCCAGGTTGAAAGCTTCATGTAGGCGCCGACTTCGTGGGAACCGGTGATGGCCATTAACTTTTCCACGTCTTCCTGTTGTTCTTGCTGCAAGATATCCATGGCGTCGTCATGGGTGATAATACCCACCAGGCGATCCTGTTCATCAACCACTGGGATGGCCAGCAAGTCGTATTTCTGGATCATGCGGGCTACCTCTTCCTGGTCATCATAGACCCGGGCATAAATCACGTCTTCATGCATTATATCTTTAACTCTGGCTTTTGGCGGTGCCAGAATCAGGTCTTTTAATGAAACAAAGCCGATAAGTTTTTGATTATCGTCTACGACATAGGAGTAGTATATCGTTTCCTTGTCCGGGGCTTCGCGCCGGAGTTTGGCTATGGCTTCTTCTACAGTCAGGTTCGGGGTCAGTACCGCATATTCTGAGGTCATGACTGAACCGGCTGTGCCTTCCTGGTAAGCAATCAGGCGGCGGAGGTCTTCACGTTCCGCCTGGGCCATGGCTGGGATTATGACATCGCGTAGTT
>JBBIRN010000091.1:6117-8617 GCA_037441785.1 Candidatus Aminicenantota bacterium
AATCTTTTTACCAGGTCAACCCGGTCATCAGGTGGCATGTCGGAAAGAAGTTTTCCCATGGCCTCGCGGCCGAGGGTTTTTATCATTTCTATCTGGACCTCTTCATCCAGGTGGCTGAAAATCTCTCCTCTGAGCTGGGGAGAGACATGACGGAGAATTTCCCAGATTTCCGGGGGATTCAGAGCTGAGAGAAACTCAGCTACTTGGGCCGGATGCAGGGATTCACAAAATTCACAGAGTTCACTGTAATTTTTCTCAGCCAGAAGTTCTCTCAGTTCTGGTGCCAGAAAAGGATTAACCATTTCTCACCTCCGCCTCAAGCCGGCCGGAGGTGAGAACAGAGGTCAGTCTCTGTCCCGGCTCACCCCTCGAGCCGGCAATAAAGCCAGATAAAATTGTCTTCTTCCATCTATCTTAGATGGGTATGGGTCACCGTCTTCGCAGCAACTCATTTCCCTATCCTTTTTCTCTTTCATGTTTTTTGGTAATTGTTAGCACGTACCTTTCCTTATGTCAAGAGAAAACGGGGCCATAATACTCAATCCCAATTTAAAGCGGCAGATGTCCTGGGCCTTTCCTGATTTTTCCCGAAACCAAAACGGGGGACATCCTGCGCGTTTCCTAATTTTCCCAAAAAAAAAGTGAAAATTGGGGAAAGCTTGAAAATGTTCGCTGAACAAAAACAATTTGGTATTTTATTAGGCCCGGGAGAATCCAGAAGGAACAGGCTTTTTAAAAACTTTCTGAATCCGTTTTAGAATCTGGGTTCTAATTTGCTACATTAAAAAAAGCCGGGAATACGACCAGCCTTAGGAAATTTGAGCTTATTTTCTGTTGCCCTTTTAATCTTCCTGTCTGGTTAAAAAGCTAAGCCTGTTCGTTCGGTTACAGTCAGGACTAAAACAAGTCTTAGGAAGATAAATATAGGGAGCCGCCTTTCATCTTGCTTTTTGTAAAATTTGCTTGCCCCTTAAAGAGGCGGTGGCTTTTTACTAACTTTTAAGCTTGTTATAAATTCCCTGTATCTTCTGACGGTAAATTTCCTTAATTTTTTCCTCTTCTTCAGCAAAGGGCCGGGCCGGAATCAAGTCCATGACTTCTTCGGGCGTCAAACCAGATTCAGCCATGGTGCGAGCTGCTCCCACCAGCATATTGCTGACGGCTTCCAGCGCTTGCTCTCTCGTGAGACCGAAACTTTCGCCCAGGCTGACCAGCTCGTAGAACAAGAACCAGAGGTAGCTGGGTCCCATGGCGGAAATGGAAGCATAAACTTCTATCAGCTCATCCTTCACCTCAGGGACCTGGCCCAGGATGGACATTTGCTGGATGAATTTGCTCTTAACCTCAGGGTTAATTTCGGGCCCGAAACTGGCGGGGTTATAACCCGCATTAACGAAGGAAGTGGCCAGAGGGTTCATCCTGATTATCCGGCTGAAGCCACCCAGCGCTTCAATTAACTTAGTCAGGCTGAATTTGGGAACGAACGAGCAGACCACAGTCTTTTCGGTCAGCAGGCTTTTTAGCTGCGGCAGAATATCGGGCAAGGCCGGTGGATGTACGGCTAAGAAAATTATTTCGCTGTCCTTAAGGTCATCAAAAGAGGTGGCCAAGGTCACTTCAGGGAATTGTTTTTTCAACCTTTCGGCCACTTCAGGTTTAATTTCAACTACCCTAATCTCAGAGGGCATAGCATTTTTTCTTCTCCAGCCATTGAGGACGATCCGCACAATTCGCCCTCCACCTATAAACCCAACTGCTTTATAAATCATTTTTGTTCCTCCTTTTTAGGCTTTTATGTTATTTAAAGTTATTGAAAACTGTAATTCTGATCATTTTTTAAATCTAATCAGAAAATCCCTCACAGAAGACGCCTTTATATCTTTCGCCTTTATTATATGTATTTAAGCTTATCGCCAGCGTTATCACTTGATAGCGTATATTAGTATGAAATGAACAAATATTCATATATCACAGCTACAGATAAAATGACAAGTACCAGCTGAGGAAGCGAAATTAACGGGGTCTGACTAAAAGGTGATAGGTGGTGCAGTGCCTGTCTTTTTGTGCGCTGTGCCCCTAAATTAACCATAGTTTAGGATTAAGGAATTAAAGTCTGGTGCAGCCAGATTATCGGAGTCTGAGCGCTGGCTGTAGATATAGAATAAGGTTTGCCAGGGGCAAAAAAACTAAAAAAATATCCGGATAATCTATTCTCCAAAAATATTTTTAATCCGGGACATCATCTGCTGAATTAAACATTTATGGCCACTAAAAAATTCGGCCAGTCTGCTTTGTCAAGCTGGCAGGAGCCTCTTGCCAAAATAAATTATTTAGGCTAAATTGTTATATGAATAATAATTCATATATCAGGCTGACTTTGAGGTCGAGACGTCATCCAGAACAGATGATAATTAAATCATCAAAGCCACGCTAACCGGGTCAAAGCCTAAGCAGCCTGGAAGATATTCTGTAAACGGAGGAGTGCCATGAGCGAGACCAC
>JBBIRN010000092.1:0-8606 GCA_037441785.1 Candidatus Aminicenantota bacterium
CCTGTTATCCATTTTTATCCTTCCTGTCGGTTGATGATTTTAATTTCCTGAACTTCAGCCCAGGCTAAAGAAAGGCGGAGGCAGGCAACCGAAACTCTCAAATCTTTCTTCCCTGGTTCAGGAGCCAGAGATTCATAAACCCAGCTGGCAATTCTTTCGGCCGTGGTGCCTTCTACTTCCAGGCTGACCGGTTCACCCTGAAAAGCCGGCACCGGCTCCAGGTTAGGCCCGGCATAGGTCATGAACCACCATCCTTTGCCCGGGATTAACGGCAGGTCAAAGTATTCTTTTATGACTGCCCCGAGTTCTCCGCGCTTAATGATGCTGGTAGCGATTTTAAAACCACCCTTATAAACCAGGCTGATTCTTGGAGTATAGATAGGACTATCAGGTTCATATTTCCAGTCTCTCAGCCCCCGGACCAGGGCCTGGACCGGGTCCTGAGTGTTGAGCATTTCTTTCATTATGTCTTCAGTATGCTTCCCGTTAGAAACCACCACACCCTGAGCTGAATAAAGCATAGCCGGATAAATCAGAAGATCAGGATTACCAGAAAGGAACAGCTCCGGGGCACTCGGCTCCACCCACAAGCCGCCTTCTTTCTTGATAATTCTTCTAGCCTGGCTGGCAGCGGAACGGCCTGTAATTCCATACACCAGAAAGATTTCTTCTGAAGACTTTATCTGCCCGGCGAAGATAAATCTTCCTGGATACTCAAGGGATTTTAGATAATTTATGTTATTCATTTGCTTACTTGATACCACATAACCAGGGTTCAGTCAAGAAAATCGCTTCAGGCCTTGTCAACCGCTGTTTTCCTGCTAAAATATCCTTCATTAATAAAGGGAAAGCCAGTAGATGAAGACCTGGAAACAATTGGTTCATTTTCTCCCCGCCGCACTTTATTGTGCCCTGATATTTTTCCTGTCCTCTGGCCCGATCAGTCTCCATCTTAAATTTTTTTACTGGGATAAAGGCTGGCACTGGCTGGAATTTTCCGTTCTCGGCTTTCTGCTGGCTTATGGATTTTTCCGGGTTCTGGAGAACCGGCCACCCCTGAGCATTTATCTTACTTTTATGACGGGCGCTCTGATTGGCCTGAGCGATGAAGTTCATCAGCTTTTTGTCCCCGGCCGAAATTGTGATTGGAAGGACTGGCTGGCTGACCTTTCTGGAATTCTGGCCGGACTGATTGTTTATCTTGTCTTAGACAGGAAATTAAAGTCCAGAAAAATTCCTCAGTCTTTGACTCCGCAGTCCTAACCCTCAGCTCATTTTCGGCAGTTTCTTCTTTAACAGGTTGAAAGTCTCTTCCGGAGATGAACAGACGGTGAATATTTCCAGGTCTTCCGGAGTAATGGCTTTAAAATCAACCAGGGCCTGAAAATTAATAACTTTATCCCAGTAATCTTTTCCGTACAGGATAAGAATGACTTCTTTTCTGGAAACTTTCCCGGTCTGGAGCAAGGTCAGGATTTCAAAAAATTCATCCAGTGTGCCAAAACCACCGGGAAAAGCAATCACTGCCTTGGCTTTGTACATCAGCCAGAATTTTCTCATAAAAAAGTAATGAAAAGTAAAATTCAATTCCGGGGTGATGTAGGGATTGGGCATCTGTGGCTGGGGCAAAGAAATATTCATGCCGATGGTTTTGCCTCCAGCCCGCACTGCACCCCGGTTAGCTGCTTCCATGATGCCCGGTCCCCCGCCGGTGCAGACCACGTATTTTCTTCCCTTCGGTTTTAAATTAAGGGCCCATTTGGTAATCAGGTAAGCCAGTTCTTCAGCTTCCCAGTAATATTTATGAAGTACGGAATCTGAACTCCCAGGACTGGCTTTGGCCGAGCCGAGGAAGAGCACAGTACTTTCCACCTTTAGCTTTTCCAGCCTGGCCATGGGCCAGACATATTCACTGAGAATGCGCAGCGTTCTTCCTTCCAACGACTCAAGAAATTCCAGGTCGCGGTAAGGTGATTCAGGCATTTCCAGTTTTCTGGACTCAATTTTTTTCATTTTTTTTCTCCTGAACCTTGATAAAATAAATTTGTCTTTTTGCTATTTTTGCAATATTTTAATGATGGTGTCAACTCATATTTAGCAACTATTTAGCAACCAGATGAAACAAAGAAAGAAAAAAATAATAAACCTGAGAAAAAAAGGCACTGGGTTTTTATTTGCTTTTTTGATTATAATTTTATTTTTTTCTCGGGGCTGTCGGCCAGCTCGCCCCACTCTGGCGCCAACTGCCGGTTACGTAGAAACGGGCTTAGCTTCCTGGTACGGACCAGGCTTCCATGGTCAGAAAACTTCCAGCCTGGAAGTTTATAACATGCACGATTTAACGGCCGCCCACCGCACCCTCCCCTTTGGCACGATGGTCCTGGTCACCAACCTGGAAAACGGCCGCAGCGTGACCGTCAGGATTAACGACCGGGGACCATTTGTGAAAGACCGGGTTATAGACCTTTCTTACGCTGCCGCCAGAATGCTGGGGCTCGTCGGCAGTGGAACCGCCAGAGTCCGGATAGAGGCCATCGGCTTTGTCCCTCCGGAAAAAGGAGAATATCTGGTTCAGCTTGGCTCCTTTGTCAGAATGGAAAATGCCCAGCAGCTTTACCAAACCTTAAAAAAGGATTTTCCCGGAGTTTTTATTTCCCCCTTCCAGTTAAACGATAAAATTTATTATCGGGTAAGGGTCAGGACGAGAAATGAAAAAGAAGCCAGGAACTTGGCAGAAAGGCTCTCCCGTCAGGGCTATCCGGTTCTTTTGCTGTTTGACTGATAAAGTTTAAGGTTTACTAATTTTTTCCCTTATCTGGAAATAAAGATGACTACCTGATGTTCACCTTCTGGCACTTTAATATCAACTTGTTCACCGTAGTAAATTCCATATTCCTTACCGTCAAGAATTATCCGGCTCTGTTTTTTCTGGTCCAGAAAAATTCTGACTTTTCGGCTGGCCAGGCTTTTAATTTCAAAAGAAACTTCGCTGGGTGTGTACAGGAAATGCCGGAAAATAGCCGGTCCGTTCGTTCTGAGGAGTTCTCGTCCCTCTTCTTTCAGGCTTATTATGGAAGGAGAGACTTCCAGGTCATAATGACGTCCAAGGATGGCTAATCTTTGCAGTTCTCCTTTTTGGTCAAGTTTTAATTGACCAAAGCGAAAGCCTTCCCAGGGAGTGACGTCCAGGTATTCTTCCACGCCGATTAAAGCAAAAAGAGGTCCCCAGCTCTGGTATCTTTGTCCACCGGCTTCACCTGTGCGGGAATCAAAATTTTCCGGGCAGAGCTGGTAGTTCTTCCATTGTCGTAAAAAGAGGTCTGTGCTTTTTCTGGCAAAGTCAGCGGCGATTAAATCAAAGCCGTAAGCTTTAAGTCCTTCATAAACCAGGTAATTGGTGGGTGGCCAGATAGTTCCTCTCCAGTACTGCTGGTCTTTATAAGCCGGGTCATCTCGGGAAATGGTCGGCAGAACAAAATCTCCCCAGAATTCTTCCGGGTTAAGAAGCTTCTTCACCATTCTCAGGGCTTTTTCTTCATCCGGGATGCGGGCTATAAGGGGGAAAAAATTGGCCGCGGCTTTTTTGCTGGAAAAACGGCCATCCCAGTGCCGGTCAAAATAAAATCCTTCTTTTTCATTCCAGAGAACCTGGTTCATCAGTCTCTTAATTTTTTCATATTCAGCCGTAAACTGGGCGGCCTCGTTTTCCCGGTTGAGAAACTTAGCTATCTGAGCTAAACAATAGGCATCCAGAGCATAAAGACTGTTCAGGTCCACGCAATTCATCTCCAGAGTGCCCGTATGCTCGTTATAAGAGGCCACATCCCAGTTAGGCAAATCATCCTGCCCGGATTCCCACATGGCTCTCTGCTTTCCAGTGGCTTCTTTCTCCCAGGGCGGGACATCTCTGGCTACCTGGTCCACATCACTTCCCCACTCTAAAAGCCCGTCAGCGTTTCCATCCCGGCGGAAATGACCGCCAGGTTTTCTTTCTGTCCAGAAATTATGCCACTTCAAAAGGTAGGGGTAGGAAAATTCCAGTAGTTCCCGGTTTCCGGTTTTTAAAAATAATTTTAGAACGACAAAGGAACCAACCGGTGGCTGCGAACGGTCGGGTGTGCCTCCAAAGCGGCCACGCCAGTTGGGAATATTTCCGTTAGGGTATTGAGTCTGGAGCACAGCCTTGACCACGTCAAAAGCTAGGCGGCTGTTTTCCAGCGAAAGTTCTAAAGAATTGAAGAACGAATCCCATTCAAAAATTGTCCAGTGGTCGGGCTGACCGTCAGGCCGGGGAAATATCCAGCCGCGACCAGCCGGAGTGTAAAAACGATGATAGCCATTCTGGTAAAGAACCATCCAGAAGAGGTTGTTGGTTATGGCTTCGGCTACCCCTTCATAAAGGCCGTTCACCTTTAGCCTTTTTTTCTCGTAAGCTTTCTTTTCCTCGTTTAAAGCACTGTCTATGGTTTTGGGTCGGCAAAAACTAACGGTCCGGTTTTTTATCTCTGCTACGGAAGGACCAGTGGCAGCCACAAAGTAGAGGTCTTTGTTCTTATCAACTCTGAAGGTCAAATGCAGCTGGTTTCCAGAAGCTTCTACCTTTTCCGGCACGAGGCTCAGCCAGCATAAGTAATGCAGGTCATTTTTGCCCTGGCCTGAACCATGAACGCTGCTGGAGTCGTTTAAGTACTCATATTGACCGGCGGTATCCCAGGGAAAGTAAAAAATCAGAGTAGCCCGGTCAATCAGGTCCGGAAAATGGTACCTGCCGACGACTGTTTCTTCTTCCCTTCGACTCCATTCCACGACCATTTCGTATTCAGGCAAGGCGGGCTTGAGAAAGACTGGTGTTTCCCGTCCTTTTTTATACGGCAGATGAAGGTCGAATTTTACCCGAGCGTAGAGCCCATCCGGTGAATGGGGACCAACCTGGCTCACCAGGTAGAAAAAATCGTGGAACTCAGCTGTTTTATCCTGCCGGTAGATTTTCGGGCAAAAAGCAAAAGCGGTTCCAGGTCGGGGAATGATGACCAGGCCCGGCCAGGCTTTTGCGTCCAGAGCTCCGGCAAAAGCTTTTTCCCAGGGGTAATAAATTTCGCCGGCCAGATTGATGGTCAAAAAAGCTAAAAAAGAAATAAACGAGATTATTAAAATAACAGGCCTGAAGGCTAAGAATTTCATGATTTAAATTTAGAGTATTTTGTTCAACAAATCAATAAAAGGCTTCTCCGAACAAGATTTAGTTTAAGTTTGTGGTTGAGCCAGGGGATTAAAAGCCAAGAACACTTGCTTCTGGTCTCCAGCACCAGATTATTTCTACCCTGAAAAATCGTTTTCTTTAATTTCCATTAACGGATATAATAAAATCAGCTCGGTCTGAGGAGGAAAGTTTCTATGGACTGGCAAATTTATTACCGTTCTATGAAAGGGGAAATGATCAGGACGCTGAAAAATCTGGTGCAGCTGGAATCACCAACCACAGATAAAAAAGCGGTGGACCTCTGTTCGGAAGCGGTAGTTAAAGAAATATCCAGCCTTGGTCTTAAAATAAAAAAAATACCCCAGAAAGAAACAGGCGATTTTTACCTGATTGAATTTACTCCAGGCACCAAACCCGAGGATAAACCCATTCTTCTGCTCGGACATACTGATACCGTCTGGCCCGTCGGAACTTTAGAAAAAATGCCTTTTTACATTGAAGGCGAAAAAATCTATGGTCCAGGGGCTCTGGACATGAAAGCTGGACTAGTTTCCGCCATCTACGCACTGAAGGCCATGGTCAAACTTGGTCTTTCACCTAAAAGGAAAATTTGGTTCTTCCTGAATTCCGCGGAAGAAACGGGCCACGAAGAAAGTCATAAAAAGATTGCTGAGCTGGCCCGCCGGTCCGGGCTGGTGCTCTGTCTGGAACCCGGTCTGCCCGGTGGCACTTTGAAAGTGGAACGCAAAGGGCGCCTGGTGGTAAAACTTGAGTGCTTTGGTAAATCGGCTCATGCCAGTACTCCGGAAAAAGGTGTAAGCGCCGTTGAAGAATTGATTTTTCAATTACAGCAAATCCAAAAAATTAAAATCAAAGGGCTGACGCTGAACATCGGTTTAATCGGGGGTGGAGAGAAAGCCAACGTGGTTCCGGAGCAGGCCTGGGCCGTGTGCGATTTTCGTTTCTGGCTCAAAGAAGACCTGGCCAGGCTCAAATCTTACTTAAGGGATTTAAAACCGGCGGCCAAACCGGCCCGGGTTAAAGTTTCAGTTCTAAGCTATACTCCGCCCATGGAATTTAACTCTGCTTCCCAGGCCCTTTTTGAAAAAGCCCGAACCATGGCGCGGGAAATGGGCTTTGACATTTTTCCGGGTAAAAGCGGTGGTGGTTCAGATGCTTCCATTGCAGCCAGCGTCGGCCTGCCAGCCCTGGATGGCCTGGGGCCTGAAGGCGAAGGTATTCATGCCCGGCATGAGCACCTTCTTCTTCCTTCTTTTATCCAGAAAACAGCTCTTTTGACCCGGCTTTTGCTGGAGTTATAGAGTTGACTTTTTTAATTATTTGAGTTTAACTAATGATATCACGAGAAAAATCATAATTAATCATAAAAAAAGGAGGACTAAATATGATTAAAAAGTATTATCTTTTATCCCCTGGCCCAACACCTGTTCCGGAAACCGTTCTTTCTGTGGCGGCAGAGCCCATCATCCACCACCGGACACCGGAGTTCTCTAAGATCTTCATGGAAGTAACGGAGGGGCTTAAGTATGTTTTTCAAACCAAAGAAGATGTCTACATCCTGGCCGCCTCCGGTACGGGAGCCATGGAGACAGCGGTCATCAACACCCTGTCGCCGGGCGATAAGGTGCTTACCATCAACGGCGGTAAGTTTGGGGAAAGATGGGGAAACATCTGCCGGGCTTATGGTCTGGACACCAAAGAAATCGTTCTTAACTGGGGAGATGATTTCAGCAAAGAACAGCTGGCGGAAGAATTGAAGAAAAATCCAGACCTGAAAGCGGTGTTCACCACCCTTTCCGAAACTTCAACCGGAGCTATTTTTGATATCAAGGGTTTCGGCGAAGTAGTGGCCGGGACAGAAGCCATTTTGGTGGTAGATGGTATTTCCGGTCTGGGGGCTACCGCCTGCCCGATGGATGAATGGAAAATTGATGTTCTGGTCACGGGCTCGCAAAAATCATTTATGATTCCTCCCGGACTGGCCTACATTGCTTTCAGTCAGAAGGCCTGGAAGCTGGTGGAAAAATCAAAACTGCCAAAGTTTTATTTTGATATCAAAAAATACCGCAAGAACCTGGAAAAACAAACCACGCCCTGGACCCCGGCGGTTTCTCTCATCATCCAGCAGAAAAAAGCGCTGGAGATCATCAAAAACATGGGCCTGGAAAACCTGTTAAAACATCATCAGATTCTGGGTGACGCTACCAGAGCTGGAGTTAAGGCCATCGGGCTGGAACTTCTGGCTAAAAGACCCGGGAACATTCTGACGGCCGTCAAAACTCCAGCCGGTGTGGACGGCAACAAACTGGTCAAGACCATGCAGAGTAAATACATGGCTTACATCTCCAACGCTCAGGACCCGCACAAGGGTGAATTCTTCCGCATTGCTCACCTTGGTTACATGGGTGGGTTTGACATCATCACCGCCCTGTCAGCCCTGGAAATGACTCTTCTGGACCTTGGCTATGACAAGTTCCAGCTGGGTGCTTCTGTGGCTGCGGCGGAAAAAGTTCTCCGGGAGGGATGGCAATGACCAGGATATTAATTGCTGATAGCCTTGATCAGGAAGCAATAGACCAGCTGAAAGCCACGCCGGGCCTGGAAGTAGAAGTCAAGACCGGACTTAAAGAAGAAGAACTGGTTAAAGTGATTCCCGAATTTGACGTGGTAGTGGTCAGGAGTGCCACCAAAATTACCAGGCCGGTCATTGAAGCAGGCAAAAATTTAAAACTTATCATCAGAGCAGGCATTGGTCTGGACAATATTGACGTGGCTGCGGCCAAAGAAAAAGGGATTGAAGTGGCTAACACACCAGCGGCCACCTCTATTTCTGTGGCGGAGCACACTCTTGGGTTAATGCTGGGCGCGGTCCGACATCATGGCCCGGCCAACCTGTCTATGAAGCAACACAAGTGGGAAAAGAAAGCTTTCACCGGTACAGAACTTTACGGTAAGACCCTGGGCATCATCGGTTTTGGCCGCATCGGCCGAGAAGTGGCCAAGCGAGCCCTGGCTTTTGGCATGAATATTCTGGCCTATGATGTAGTGGAGATTAAAACTGACCTGCCCGTCAAACAGGTACCGCTGGAAGAGTTGCTCAAGCAGGCGGACATCATCACCCTGCATGTACCCAAAACGCCCAGGCCCATACTGGGTGAAGCTGAGTTTGCCCTGATGAAGGAGGGCGTGGTCATCGTTAACGTGGCCAGAGGCGGAGTGGTTGACGAAAAAGCCCTGCTACAGGCTCTGAACTCCGGCAAAGTGAGAGCGGCGGCCCTTGATGTTTTTGAAAAAGAACCGCCAGAAGATTTTACCTTGATTGACCATCCTAAAGTTACGGCCACACCGCATCTTGGTGCTTCAGCCGAGGAAGGTCAGAAGAGAG
>JBBIRN010000093.1:0-8528 GCA_037441785.1 Candidatus Aminicenantota bacterium
TTCGTCAAAATCAAAGATCAGAAGTGAATTCCTGGCATATTTGAGCATGAAATAACGCACGGCCGCGGCGGCAATCTGACAGGCTATCTGGCGCCTGATCTCTTCGCTCAGCTCCGGGTTTCTGGTCGTTACCTCAGCCAGCGCTTTTTCTTCCAGCCGGTCTAACAGGTCATCAGCCTTGACGCCAATTCCTTTTCTCCCGGAAACTTCCAGGAATGACTTGTCTTTTTCTTCTTCGGTCAGCTCCACCTTAATTTCAGCCAGACTTTTTGGTGAAAGGGCCACCATCTCGTAGGAAAAATGTATGGAACGGGCGGCCTGTTCGGTAAAACCTAAGGACTTAAGCCCCTGGACTACCACTTTCTGCAGGTATGATTGTCGGACATCTATGACGTTGTAAACTTTAGAGCCAGCACCAAAGTGGATCTCATAGCCAGTTGGTTCAGCTGAAGAAATCCACACCCGGTGACCGTTTTCTTCCGCAAAAGGCCGGTAATAAAAATCCTGGCCCAGAAGGCCAAATTTCCACAACTGGTAGGCAATGTCTTTGCCCACGTAAGTTACTGTGCCATCGGACCTGACGATGATCTTTTCTCTTTCTGGTTCATCCTCAAGCTTCATCACCCAGCAGCCGGCAGATTCTCCTTCCTGGGAAAAGTAGATGGCCTGTCTTTCCTTAAGCATCTGGAAAGCTTTATCCCAGAATTTAAGACGCAGGATGCTGCTTTCGCAGGGGAGGACATCGTAGGTGATGCCCAGTCTTTTCATGGTGGCCAGATGAGCCCGGACAATCCTTTTAGAAATGTAATCAGCGTAATCTGCTTCCGGCGAAAGTCCGTGTTCAATTCTCTTCAGGACTTCGGCTTTTTCTCGCTGGGCTTCTTCGTTTTCCGCTAAATAACGAGAAACCCTGGTGTAAAGGTCCCAGCAGTAGTAATCAAATTTCCCTTCTATCTTTTCCAGCTCTTCCAGGCTTTTCTTTTCCAGTCGCAGGAAGCCATAAACCACATCTACCACCTGAACCCCGGTATCGTCAATGTAGTTCTGAACTTCAACCTTTTCACCCTTGTATTTTAGACAGCGCACTAGAGTGTCACCCAGACAGGCATTGCGTAGATGGCCCACGTGAGCAGCTTTGTTGGGGTTGATGTTGGTATGTTCCACGATTACTTTTTTTTCTTCCGCTTCCAGGCTGCTTTTTTCTTCAAATAGTTTGTACCGGGCAAAGCTCTGGCGGTTGAGGTAAAGGTTAAGATAACCGGCCCCGGCTACTTCTACTTTTTCTATTCCTTCCAGGTCCTGGAGCAGCTCAGCCATTTTACTGGCTATGGCCCGGGGGTTGGTCTTTAATTTTTTGGCCAGGGGAAAAGCCACGGCCAGAGCCAGGTCCCCGAGCTTTTCGTCCGGGGTGGGCGTCAGGTCAATTTCTTCCAGGGTCAGTGGAAATAGACCACTCAGTCGTTCAAAAATTTTCTTCTTCAGTTCTCTTTTTGTTTTGAACATGGTTTTTCTAATTATAACAAAAATCTGAGAGCTAACAAGGTTGCACTTAAACTTGAAAGAGAGTATAAATTTGTGGTAGTAATTTAGCATAATTAATTTGTGTAAAAGAAAGGATTTATCATGAAAAAAACCAGATTAAACGCCGTCCATAAAGAAGCAGGCGCTAAGATGATTGAATTTGCCGGCTGGGAAATGCCGGTGGAGTACAAAGGGCTTATGGATGAACACCTGGCGGTTAGAACCAGGGCCGGTCTGTTTGATGTCAGCCACATGGGCGAAATAATGGTGGAAGGACCTGAGGCTCTGGCCTGTGTTCAATACCTGACTCCCAACGATGTGGCCAGGCTTTCTCCTGGACAGGTTCAGTACACGGCTTTAACCACTCCTAAGGGTACTTTTGTGGACGATATGCTGGTTTATTGTTTAAACGCTCCTGACCGCTATCTTCTGGTGGTCAACGCCGCCAACACGGATAAGGACTTTGCCTGGGTAAAAGAAAAATCAGCTCCTTTTCAAGTGCAGGTTACTAACCTCAGCGACGACTATTCCCAGTTAGCTCTACAAGGACCGCTGGCCCAGGAAATCCTTCAGCCTCTGACGGACCTGGACCTGAGCCAGATGAAATCTTTTCATTTTGCTTACGGAAAAGTAGCCGGAATAGACTGCCTGGTGTCCAGAACTGGTTACACCGGCGAAGATGGCTTTGAAATCTATACCACTTCACCCACACCGGAAGTTATCTGGAAGGCCATCATAGCCGAAGGAACGCCGAAAGGTCTGCTGCCTGTGGGCCTGGGAGCGCGGGATACCCTGCGTCTGGAAGCCAAGTTGATGCTTTACGGGAATGATATTGACGAAGAAACCACGGTGCTGGAAGCTGACCTCAAGTGGATAGTCAAGTTCCAGAAAGGCGATTTCCTGGGCAAAGAAGCTCTGGAAAAACAGCTTCAGGAAGGACTCAAGAGAAAGCTGGTTGGTTTTGAACTTTTGGATAAAGGCATTGCCAGACCGCATTATCCAGCTTACCTCCACGGCCAAAAGGTTTCTGAGGTACGTTCTGGAACCTTTTCTCCTTTTCTGAAAAAAGCCATCGGCCTGCTTTATCTGCCGATTGAATACACCAACCCTGGAACGGAGTTTGAGATAGGTATCAGAGACAAGATGGTCAAAGCCCGGGTGGTACCCACACCCTTTTACAAAAGAGAAAAGAAATAAATTTTAGTTTTTAGAAATAAGGAGGAATAATGTACCCGGAAAATCTTTATTACACCAAAGACCATGAATGGCTTAAAGTTGAGGGGGACGAAGCCATAATCGGAATTACTGATTTCGCCCAGAAACAATTAGGAGACATCATCTACGTGGACCTGCCCCAGGTAGGTAAGGTGCTGGAAGCTCATCAGGCCCTAGCTTCTGTAGAATCAGTGAAGTCAGTGTCTGATGTTTTTTCTCCTGTGTCAGGCGAAGTCATAGCTGTCAATGAGGCGCTGAGCCAGACGCCGGATGTGATTAATAAGGACCCCCACGGAGAAGGCTGGATTGTCAGAATCCGGATTAAAAACAAGGAAGAGCTGAACAACCTCCTGAAAGCTGCTGATTACGAGAAATACCTGGAAGGTCTTGAACACTGAGTTGCTGCCAGAGCGGAAATATTTTCTGGCGGTCTGGATAAAAATTTGAGCTGGGGGAAAAATATGAGCTATATTCCGATCAGTGACCGAGATAAAAAGGAGATGCTGGCTAAAATCGGGGTGAACTCTGTTGAAGAACTGTTCAGCAGCATCCCGGAAAACGTCAGGCTGAAGAAAGATTTAAACCTTCCAGCTCCGCGGTCGGAGATGGAAGTACTGGACTATTTTACGGAAAAAGGGAAAAAGAATGATTTTTCCCGTTATCTTCACTTCCTGGGCGGCGGTGCTTACGAGCACTTTATCCCGGCGGTGGTGGATTATCTGAGCTCGCGAAGCGAATTTGTTACTCCTTACACCCCTTATCAGCCTGAAGTCAGCCAGGGAACGCTGCAGGTCATCTTTGAATTTCAGACTCTGATTTGCCAGCTGACTGGCCTGGACATGGCCAATGCTTCTCTTTACGACGGAGCTACCGGAGCGGCGGAAGCGATACTCATGGGTTACCGGTTAAAGAATAAAAAGAGACTTCTGGTAGCCTCTAACGTTAACCCGCAGTACCGGGAAGTGATTTACACCTACACTAAGAACCTCGGCCTGGAAGTGGTGGAAATTCCCTATGACCAATCAGGCAGGATTGACCGGGCTGGTTTAACTGCTTCCCTCAATGATGACACTTCGGTTTTGCTCTGCCAGTCGCCAAATTATTTTGGCGTGATTGAGGATGTCAAATCCCTGGCGGAACTGGCACATAACCAGGGGGCGCTGCTGGCGGTGGTAATTTCCGAGCCCGTTTCCCTGGGCCTTCTGGAAGCGCCAGGAAAACTCGGGGCTGATATCGTCACCGGTGAGGCGCAATCTTTTGGTCTGCCACTCAGCTTTGGCGGTCCTTTCCTGGGCTTTATGGCCTGCAAGAAGGAATTTGTCCGGCAGATGCCGGGCCGGATAGCCGGTCAAACTGTTGATGTAGAAGGCCGGCGGGGATTTGTCCTGACCCTTTCTACCAGGGAACAGCATATCCGCCGGGAAAAAGCTACTTCCAACATCTGCACCAACCAGGCCCACTGTGCTCTCCGGGCTACCATTTATCTGGAAACGCTCGGCCATGAGGGTTTAAAAAAATTAGCCTGGCTTAATTTGCAGAAAGCGGCCTACGCCGCTGAGCAGCTAACTTCTCTACCTGGCGTTTCCCGGAAGTTCAGCGGACCGGTGTTCAACGAATTTGTCCTGGAATTCCCTGACCGCTGGGAAAAGATAGATAAAAAGCTTCAGGAAAAAGGCATCCTGGGCGGTCTGGCTCTTGGTCATCATTATTCCGGGCTGGAGAATTGCGCCCTGATAACGGTTACAGAAGTTCACCACAAAGAAAAAATTGATGCCTACGTGAAGGCCCTGAAGGAGGTGCTGTCATGATCAACATCATCCGCGAACCACTGATTTTTGAAATAAGCTCGCCGGGTAAAACCGCGGTCAGGCTGCCTGAACTGGATGTGCCGGAAAAGAAAGACCTGCTGGCTGATGTACCGCTGAGAAAGGAAATTGAAGGTTTTCCAGAAGTATCTGAAACCGAACTCACCAGGCATTTTGTCCGGCTTTCTCAGATGAACTATTGTGTGGATTTCGGTTTTTATCCCCTCGGTTCCTGCACTATGAAGTACAACCCGAAGATAAATGAAAAAGTAGCAGCCATGCCGGACTTCACTTCAGGTCATCCACTTCTGCCAGAGGACCTGGTGCAGGGCAACCTGGAACTGATGAAAACCCTGGAGAAATTACTCCTGGAAATAACCGGGATGGACGCCATCACCCTGCAGCCAGCGGCTGGAGCTCATGGTGAGCTGACCGGCATGATGCTCATCCGGGCTTATCATACAGCTCAGGGAAACCCCAGAAAGTATGTGCTTATCCCGGATTCCGCCCACGGCACTAACCCTTCCTCGGCCCATTTGTGTGGCTACGTAGTCAAAGAAATAAAATCAAACGAGCGGGGCACAGTTTCTCTGGAAGACCTGGAAAAAGAAATGACCGAAGAAGTAGCGGCCCTGATGCTTACCAACCCCAACACTCTGGGTGTGTTTGAGTCAGACATCTGCCAGATTGCTGACATAGTTCATGCTAAGGGTGGCTTTCTTTACATGGATGGAGCCAACCTGAATGCCATGGTGGGAGTGGCCAGGCCAGGAGATATGAAGGTTGATGTCCTGCATCTTAACCTGCATAAAACCTTCTCCACACCCCACGGTGGTGGCGGGCCCGGTTCCGGTCCAGTGGCCGTCAAGAGGATCCTGGAACCCTTCTTGCCGGTACCAGTGATTGAAGAGAAAGAGGGCCGGTTCCACCTGAATTACAACCGACCTTTTTCCATCGGTCGAGTGAAAAGCTTTTATGGACATTTTCTGGTTATGCTCAAAGCCCTGGCTTACATCTTGACCCTTGGTCCCCGAGGTCTGCGGGAAGTGGCGGAAGTAGCCGTTTTGAATTCTAACTACATCAGAAAAAGTCTGGAAGGAATTTACCATCTGAAGTATGAAACGCCCACGCTTCACGAATGTGTTTTTTCCGATAAATTCCAGAAGGATTACGGAGTCACCAACCTGGATATTTCCAAGAGGCTGCTCGATTATGGCCTGCATCCACCAACCATGTCCTTCCCGCTGATTGTGCACGGGGCTCTGATGATTGAGCCGACGGAAACAGAAAGTAAACGTGACCTGGACCTTTTTATTGAAGCCATGAAAGCCATTGCTAAAGAGGCCAGAGAGAACCCAGAGCTTCTGAAATCAGCTCCCCATGTTACTTACGTGAGAAGACTTGATGAAGTGCTGGCGGCCAGGAATCCAGTGTTAAGATGGGAAAAAACCGGCTGAAAAAAAAAGCGGGAAATTCTATAGATAACACGGACTGATAATTGGTTAAAGGATAGGTATCTATGAGCATGCAGCAACTTTTTCTGAAGCTTTATGATTACTGGTCAAAGCAGGGCTGTTACATCGCGCCGACTTATGACCTGGAAGTCGGAGCCGGGACCATGACTCCGGACACCTTTTTCCGGGTGTTGGGCAGAAAGCCCTGGAAAGTGGCTTACGTGCAGCCTTCCCGGCGGCCGACAGATGGCCGCTATGGTGAAAACCCCCATCGGGTGCAGAAACACTTCCAGTTTCAGGTGATTATGAAGCCATCCCCTCTGGATATTCAGAGAATCTATCTTAACAGCCTGGTTTACCTGGGCATCAATCTTTCAGAACATGACCTGCGCTTTGATGAAGATGACTGGGAATCCCCGACCATTGGTGCCTGGGGTGTGGGCTGGCAGGTTCTGCTGGATGGGCTGGAAATCACTCAGTTTACCTATTTTCAGCAGGCCGGCGGTCTGGAACTTTTCCCGGTGTCAGTGGAAATCACTTACGGACTGGAAAGGCTGGAGATGTTTCTGGAGCAGAAGGATAACATCTATGACCTTAGCTGGTCAGATGAGGTCAGCTATCATGACCTCAGATTCCGGGAAGAAAAAGAATTTTCCATCTACAATTTTGAGCAGGCTGATACCCAGATGCTTCAGCGCTGGTTTAATGCGGCAGAAAAAGAAGCCCAGCGCCTGATAAACCAGAACCTGCTGCTGCCGGCTTATGATTATTGTCTGAAATGTTCCCATCTTTTTAACCTGCTGGATGCTCGTGGAGCCATAAGTGTAACCGAAAGGGTTAAACTCATCGGTCAGGTCCGGACCCTGGTTAACCAGATTGCCAGGAAATTTGTTGAACAGGAAGGAGGAGAAAACTGATGGAATTCCTGCTGGAAATCATGACCGAAGAATTACCTTCCTCTCATGTGAGGTCAGCACTGGCCCAGCTGCAGGAAAAGTTTCAGCAAGTACTTCAAGAAGCCAGGGTTGAAATCAACCGCCTGCAGACGCTCGGGACTTGCCGTCGGCTGGTGGTGCTGGCGGACCTGGCGGCTGGCCAGCCGGATGAAGAAGAAGTAGTAACCGGTCCACCACGACATATCGGGCTCTTACCCGACGGAACCTTTTCTCCGGCTGCTCTGGGGTTTGCCCGTTCCCAGGGAATAGCGCCAGAGAAGCTTGAAGTCATCCAGACCAAGAAAGGTGAGTACCTCGGTTTTAAAAAACTGAGAAAAGGCATCTCTACTCAGGAAATTATATCTGAAAAACTGCCGGCGATTATTTCTTCTTTGAGCTTTCCCAAGAGCATGAGATGGGCGGAAGGCAGCTTCCGTTTTTCTCGGCCGATAAAGAACCTTCTCTGTCTTTTTAACGGTCAGGTAGTGCCGGTGAGCTTTGAAGGTCTGACCTCTGGAAATCGCACTCATGGCCATTTCATTCATTCTCCGGTTCCTTTAGAAGTAAATAATTTTGCTGAATACGAAAAGAAGCTCAGAGAGAATTTTGTCCTTATTGACCCCGAAGAAAGAAAGAAGTCCATCTTAAACCAGTTTAAGGAAAAGCTCGAAGACCTAAACGCTCAGGTTTATCCAGACGAAGGGCTGCTGGAAAGGTTGCTCTGGAATGTAGAACACCCCCTGGTTATCAAGGGCAGTTTTCCAGAGAAATTCCTGAAATTACCCATTGAAGTGTTGTCCACTGCTATGCGCGAAGGCCAGAAACTTTTTTCCGTGGTCAAAGGCCGGAAACAGTTGCCTTATTTCCTGGGCATTGCTGATGCGCCCGCTGACCCCAAGGGGTTTATTGCTTCTGGGAATGAACGGGTTTTAAAGGCCAGGCTGGAAGATGCCCGGTTTTTCTGGGAAAACGACCTGAAGGTGCCCTTAAGCGAGCGGGTTAACGGTCTGAGCCAGGTAATTTTTCAGGAAAAGCTGGGGACCTACCTGGATAAAGCAGAGAGAATGCAGAAACTGGTGGCTTACCTGGCTGACCGGCTGGAAATGACCAGCCAGAAAAAGGAGCTGGTGGAAGCGGCCAGACTTAGCAAAGCCGATTTATTGACAGAGATGGTCAGGGAATTTCCAGAACTCCAAGGGAAAATGGGCGGACTCTATGCCCGGGAACAGGGGCTGTCGGAGACTATCAGCCGGGCTATCTACGAACATTACCTGCCGCAGAGCTTGGAGGAGCCGGTACCTGATTCACTGGGTGGGGCGGTGCTTTCCCTGGCGGATAAGATGGATACGGTTGTGGGCGTTCTGGGAGTTGGCTACACCATCAGCGGTTCCAGCGACCCGTTTGCCCTCAGAAGAAATGCTCTGGCCATCTGCAAAATTATCCTGGAAAAGAAACTGCCACTTTCTCTTGAGCGCTTTATCAAGAAATCTATCTCTCTGCTGGAAGGTAAATTAACTGTGCCCGAAGAGGAATTGTTTAAAACCTGTCTGGGGTTTTTTGAAGGACGGGTCAGGTATATCTTTGAAAAGCAGGGGTAC
>JBBIRN010000094.1:0-8526 GCA_037441785.1 Candidatus Aminicenantota bacterium
TGAAAAAAGGTACAGTAAGGAAAAAATATTTGAGCTTTACTGCAACCAGTTTTATTTAGGGCATGGTGCCTGGGGTGTGGAATCAGCGGCCAGGCTTTATTTCGGAAAAAGCGTGGACCAGCTAACCCTGACCGAGGCGGCCCTGATAGCCGGCATTTTCCGCGGGCCCAGTATTTATTCACCTTATAATAACCCGACCGTTACTCTTAACCGAAGGAATCATGTGCTGAACCGGATGGCGGAAGAAGGTTTTATCACCAGAGAGCAGGCAGAAGAAGCCAAGAAGCAGCCCCTCAACGTTTTGCCCCTGAAAAGAGAATCTACCGAAGCGGGAGCTTATTTCTTTGAAGAAGTAAGGAAGTACGTGGAGAAAAAGTATGGGGATGAGGCTCTCTATCGTGGCGGCTTAAAGATTTATACCACGATTAACATGGATTATCAGCGGTATGCAGAAGAAGCTCTCTCGCGCGGGCTGAGGGCTCAGGATAAGAAATATGGCTGGAGAAGAGACAAGCGAAACCTCTTAAAGGAAAAAAGTGTAGACCTGAATTCCGTCTGGCTGGACAGCTGGGATACGGCGGGCTTGAAACCAGGCGAGGCGGAAGAAGCTGTGGTGCTGGAAGTGGGGAAAGCAGAGGCCAGGGTAAAAATTAAAGACTATGAAGGAGTCTTGACCAACAAGAATATAGAATGGACCAGGGCCAGGTATCTGGATTCTTTGCTAAACAGAGGAGATGTCATCCTGGTCTCGGTTGATTCAGTAGATGAAGCCGCTAAAAAAGCCCGGGTCACGCTGGACCAGGAACCGCTCCTGGAAGGCGCGTTCATGGCTGTTGACCCGGCTACCGGTCAGGTTAAAGCCCTGGTCGGAGGATATTCATTTAAGAGAAGTCAGTTTAACCGGGCCACGCAGGCTCTCAGGCAGACCGGTTCGGCCATCAAGCCCATTCTTTATACTGCAGCCTTAGAAAAGGGCTTTACTCCGGCCAGCATCATTGTGGATGAACCAACTGAATTTATTGATAAGTGGACAGGCCAGCCCTGGTCTCCTAAAAATTATGATGGCGAATATCACGGGGCAGTTACTCTGAGGACCGGTCTGGAAGAATCAAGAAATGTGGTCACGGCCAAGCTGCTGGACTACATTTCTCCTCAAACTGGTGTTGAGTACTGCCGGAAATTCGGGATAACTTCCACGGTTTATCCCTACCTTTCCCTGTCTCTCGGAGCTTTTGAAATAACCCTTCAGGAATTAGTTTCTGCTTTCAGTGTTTTTCCCAACAAGGGGGTGAGGGCCAGGCCCTACTTGGTGACTAAGATTGAGGATAAGGATGGAAATGTTCTGGAAGAAAACCTGCCTTCCACCGAAGAAGTGATTTCCCCGCAGATGGCCTACATGATGACCTACCTGCTGCAGGGGGTGGTTCAGAGAGGAACAGCCAAAGCTGCGGCGGCTCTCAACTGGCCGTTAGCCGGTAAAACCGGTACCACCAACAAATTTACCGATGCCTGGTTTATCGGCTTTTCACCATCGCTTTGTGCCGGCGTCTGGGTAGGGTATGATAGCAAGGTCACCATGGGCGACCGGCAATCTGGAGCGGTGGTGGCTTTACCTATCTGGATTGATTTCTTCAGCCGGGTTATAGAAGATAAGAAAAAGAAATTCGCCGAAGACCTGGTCTCCCGGCCAGCTCCTGAACAGACGAGTGAGAATGTTGGACAGGAAGCGGGTCAGGCGCCGGAAATGACCTCTCCCGCGATTGAAGATTTTGAAGTGCCGCCCAACCTGGTTTTTGTCACCATTGACCGAAAAACCGGACTGCTGGCTTCCCCTATCTGCAAATACCCTTTCCGGGAAGTTTTTCTCGCCGGTACGGAACCCACGCGCTACTGCACACCCCAGGACCATTTGAGAGTCCTGAATTATTACTCAGAAAAAGAAGCCCGCGAAGAAAGGCACTGAACTTTTATTTTTTCCGGTGAAGGGAACCAGACCTTGTAGAAGAAGAGCCCGAGCTTGAATGAAAGCTTGGAGATTTAAAGCTGGAACCAGAGCCTAGACTCGGTCGGCTGATTTTAGGCGTGGAAAGGCTGCCAGAAGGCTTGGAGTAGGGCCGGATTAAGCTTGAACTTCCTGAGCTGCTGCTTCTACTAGGAGAATAGGTTTCGCTTCGGCGTGGGATGTAGGTGGGATAAGAACGGTTCAGACTTTCTGTAGATTTCTGGCGTGGGTAAGAGTTGTTTCGGTAGGTGTCTGCAGAGATCCTGGGAGAAGAAGGATACATGGGAATGGTGCTCCGGTTGCTTTCAGAACGGTAAGAGGACTCGGGGGAATACGGAGCCTCTTCTTTTTTCTTGATTTGTTTGGGAGTTACCTTGCCAGAGGGAGCTGATTTAGGAGCGCTCACCCTGGAACCGCTGTTATCACGAGCTGCTGGTTTTATGGTTTTGGGTTGTTCGGAGCTTTTACCAGGATTTACTGCCTGAGGATTATTACCTTCTCTGGAAATCACACCCCGGTTTACTTTCCCCTCGGGCTTGAATTCTCGCAGACCGGTAGTCTGACTATCCTGTCTGAGGATGACCTTTTTGCCGTCCAGCTTTTCTACGGTAATCCTGTTGCCTTCAGGACGGAAGGGCAACCTGGTGGAAGAAAGAGTAACCTTGTTTTCCAAGTGGACTGATTTCAGAACCTCTGGTTTGAGGGCTGCTCGCCTGATGTCTGGAGCCCGGAGCTGGTCCTTTCTAACAACGACCAGGGCCCGGGAATGAACGGGGTAAACTCCTGTATACCTGTCATAGAAGACATTATTGATGATGACCACCGGGTGGCCATACCAGCTGAGTGGAGCCCAGGCAAAATAGTCAACATCCCACCACCAGCTTACCCAGGCAGGACCCCAGATGGAAGTGGGAATCCAGTACCAGCCAATGCCCACCGCCCAGTGCCATCTGCCGTAGTGGAAAGCCACCCAGCCCCAGGGTTCGTAGGGAACCCAGGTCCAGCCGGTGAGAGGTATCCAAGTCCAGCGGCCGTAGTAATAAGGTCTCCAGTCCTCATCAACATTTCTGGGTACCCAGACATACCCATAAGGTGGCACGTAAACCCAATCTCCGTAGGCTGAAAGTTCAGATTCAAAATCTTCCAGTTCGGATGGCAGGTATCTTCTAGCATAAAATTTGTTGGTTTCCTGATTGCGGGATTCGTTCCAGCGGTCAAAGCTGTCCTCAGCCACGGCTCTAAAAGAAGTTGGCCGACCAGCAAACCGGCCTTCAGCTATTTCTAACCTCTGCTCTCCCTTGACCAGATAAGAATCCTGTTCCCCAGAAGCTTCTGCCAGTCCCCTGAAGACCAGGATTTCTGTACCTTTGTTTTCGTCCACATCAAAGCGGTAAACACCTTTCTCCAGGATGTAAAAAGAAGAATCAGGAGTATGTATTTCTATATTTTTTTCTTTGTCCAGGTTGTTAACGGCGAGGTAGGCGTGACCTGACCACAGACGAAACCTGGTTAGTTCGCTGTTTTTCGTGGGAAGGTTCAGGACATCTATTTTTGTGTCGGAATCCAGTCTTAAGTAGTTGCGTCGGCCGAACTGAATCTCCAGACGGCCATCCATCGTGCTGATGCGGTCTCCTTCAGCTATCGGGTCGTTGATGACCGCTTCTTCATAGCCCACATCTGAAGCTCTCTGAACGAAAGCTTTACCCTCCAGGAAACTCAGACGGGCCACGGAATAATTATTGTAAGGCCGGTCTTCCTGTTCGGTTTCCTGGGCTTTTAAAACCAGAGAAAATAAAACCAAACTAAACACTAGGCTTAAGACCAGAAACATTTTTTTTCTCATGGCTCACTCCTTAATCCACCCATTTCTATGCATATTTTGTGCCAATTTTATCTCCTCTGGCCATGGGGAAAAACAGCTGCCCGCTCTCGCCGGGCTGTCTATTCTGGATGACGGCTGTCATCTTTCCGGGATAAAACCCCAGTATTTCTGGAGAATGGGAAACAGGGGAGTTAATTCCCTGAAAAGTTCCTCAGAGCAGCTGGCCCGGGGAATTTCTGCTTTAAGCTGACCTTTAAGCCTTTTAATGACTTCGGCCACCCCTTCTTGGAGTAAGTTAAGATTATAGCCGCCTTCCAGGAAAAGGAGGAGACGGTTCTGCGCCCATTTTCTGGCCAGGTCTACGAGAACCTGAGTAAGGTCTCCGCAACCTTCCACCGTGAGCTCCATTTTGCCCAGCGGGTCTCCGGCCAGCACATCAAAACCAGCTGACACCAGGATGAACTCTGGCCGGTATAGGTCAGCCAGGGGCTGAATTATTTTCTGGAAAATATAAAGATAATCTTCGTCTTTTTTCCCGGGTTTTAAGGGCAGGTTCAGGTTAAAACCGGCCCCTTCTTTTTCTCCGACTTCGCTCAAGGACCCGGTTCCTGGGAAGAGAGGGCTCTGGTGAAGGGAAATGAAGAAAACTTCAGGGGTGTAGTAAAAAGCTTTCTGAGTGCCGTTACCATGGTGCAGGTCCCAGTCTATGACCATAATTCTCCGGAGGCCAATTTTCTGACGGAGGAATTGCGCCGTTATGGCCAGGTTGTTGAAAAAGCAAAACCCCATGGGCCGGGCACTTTCGGCGTGATGTCCGGGTGGCCTCACCAGAGCAAAGGCATTTTCTATTTCTCCGGCTAAAATTTTCTCCACGGCCGTCAAGCCGGCTCCGGCGGCCAGGCAGGCCGCGGCAAAGGTATGCGGTCCAGCTATGGTATCAGGGTCAAAAGCTGTATAGCCGTGGGCTGGGGTTTCTTTAAGATAGTCAACGTAAGAGAGGAGATGCACCAGAGAAATTTCCTGTTCTGAGGCTGGCCGCGGGGACACAAGAACCGCCTTTTCGTCCAGCATTTCCTGGACTACTCTTTCCAGAACTCTGATTCTGGCCGGAGATTCTATATGACCGGGACCCATCTCATGAAGGGCAAACCTGAGGTCAAAGATAATTCCGGTTTTCATTCGGGCTGATTTACGATTTTTTCGGGAAAAAGGTTTGCAGTTCTTCTTCCTTCGGTGGTTTGGTCAGCAAGCTGACGATGATCAGGCTGGCCAGGGAAACAAAAAGAGCCGGAAAGATGAGCGGTATGCCCCAGGGGTCGCCTTCGGGTACCTTTTCTGGCGGCAGAACTTCAGCCAGGATTTTCATGATGATGCAGACCACGGTGCCGGAAATGATGGAAGCCAGGCCACCTGCTCTGGTAGCTCTTTTCCAGGCCAGGGCGGCAATCAGAGCCGGAGTGATGGCCACGCCGTAGATAGTATAAGCGAAATAGCTCATCTCCAGGACCGACTTTAAGCGGAGAGCCAGAAAGAAAGCCAGCACGCCGATGATGACGATAAAAACTTTCTGCAGCGCTACCAGCTTGCGGTCGTCAGCTTTCGGGTTAATGAACCTCTGGTAAACGTCTCTGATGAGGTTGCTGGAAGGCGAGAGCAGATAATTCATGCCCGTGGAAAGAACTACGGCACAGGCTGCTCCCAGGAGCAAAATACCGATGGGCGTGGGAACGAGGTTTTTGGCCGCCAGAAGAACTACTTTGCCACCTTCTTTGGGTATGCTCAGGTTTATCTGGTCTTTGAACTTGCTGTAAGAAAAAACGGCAATGACTACGACCATGGTTTCTACAAAGATGGTGCCAATAGTCCAGAAGACCACCGCCTTTTTGGCATCTTTGGGGCTGCGAGCGCTGTAGAACTTCTGGTACATGCTCTGTACCCCAAGCAGAAGAAACATAGTGGAGAAGAAATAGCCCAGGGCTTTTAGCGTCGGGTGCGCCCCGAATTGTTCGTTAACCACAGCAAAGTAGCCGGGCGGAAGCACGGCCTGGGCACCTTTCAGGCCACCGGCGGCAGCATAAACAAAGGGAACCGAGAGCAGACAGGCTAAAAGAATGATTATCCCGTTGGGCAGGTCGGTGTAAGCCACAGCTACCATGCCCCCGAGAGCGGTAAAAAGTATGACAAAAGTGGCTGCCAGATAAATGCCAAATTTATCGGAGATGGCTCCGTCTGTAGCCACGTTGAGAATGAAGCCACCGGCCACGAACTGGTAAGAAACTATGGCCGTAAAGGAAATGACCAGGGCAAAAGCCCCGAACAGCCGGGCCAGTGGTCCGTACCTGACCTCCAGGATATCTCCGATGGTGTACTGGCCAAAGGTCTGGATTTTTCCGGCCAGAAAATAAATGAGGATAATACCCAGCCAGGCGCCTGCTGATAGCCAGAGGGCAGAAAAACCGGCCTTAGAAGCGAACTCGGCGCCGGAGATGAAGGTGCCGGAGCCAATCCAGGTACAGATTAGGGTAAAAACCATCACTGACCATTTGAGTTTTCGTCCGGCGACCATAAAATCTTCCTGGCTTTTGACCTTGCGGGCTCGGACAAAGTTTATGACGGTGAGAACGAGTAAGTAAGCCAGAATTACGTAGAGGTAGAACGACATGTTATCCTCCGTCGGGCTTTATTTTATATTCAAGTAAATAATGAGATTATCGGCGAAAGAAGATAAGAAGCTTTGTATCTGTTTTTTTATTTCAGTCATCAAACTTGATGATATATCAAATATCAGCCAGCAGTCAAAAACTTTTTTGCCAGGAAAAAGTTCTTCTCGCTGGAAGAGTTAATTGCGGGAAAGGGAAGAAAACTATGGAAAAATTTTTTGGCTTAAACTATTCGGTTGAAGCGGTTAATTTAGCTCTCTCGTTAATTATTTGCCTTGAGTGTGGTAAGCTGATTTTGACAGGATGAAAGATGATGAAATTTTCCCGGTTTTCTGTTCTTTTGCTCAGCCTTTGCAACCTGTTGTTGCTGTTGGCCAGTTGGGTGATGATGGTGTATGCTTACCCGCGACTGCCTGGCCAGATTCCCCTCTGGCTTAACCTGGCCGGTCAGCCCGTTTATAAATTTCAGAAAAGTTTAATAATTTTCATCTACCCGTTAACCCAGACTATTCTAGGCCTGATTTTCTGGCTGGTTGGGTGCTGGGTGGCCAATAAGCAGAGGGAAGCAACGGGTGCGGCTGAGTCTGAGCGTCAGGTCCCAGCGCCAGTTTCCGGGGATTACCAGAGATATCTTAAGAAAGAAATTGTGCTTCTGGCTCTGATTTTTTTAAACCTCATTTTCATCCATCTGGAAAGGAGTTTAATCTGGCTGGCTCATGGTCTGGCGGCCGGGGTTAATAAAGTTTATTTTTTCAGCCTGATTGTTATCCTGCTGTTGATGATTCCGTATTACCGGCTACGGCTAAAAATAGCCGGACGCCTGGCCAGCTGGAAATGAAAAAAGATGATATAAAAGAAGACAGAAATAGCCAGACTGATTGTTTATTCTGTCTGGCCTGAAACAGAACCAGGGTTCTCTTCAGGTTTATCCTTCGTTGCTTTCCCGCTATCTTCTGTTTCAGGAATTTCTTCTATGATTTCTTCTGCCGCTTTCTGCTCTTCTTCAGGAGCGGGAGTTTTTTCCTCGGCCGTCGTTTCTTCTTTAAAGGGCAGATTTTCCGTTCCGCTGGCTCCTTCAGCTTCAGGCGTTTCTAAGGTGCTATCTTTCCTTTCCATCCGGACAGAGTAGATTTTGGTCACGTTGGGCTCTTCCATGGTGGTACCGTAAATGTAATCAGCCACTTCCATGGTTTTATAGTTGTGGGTGATGATGATGAACTGAGTCTGGTGTTTGATGGTTTTCATCAGGTTGAGAAAGCGGGTGAGGTTGACCTCGTCCAGGGCGGCATCAACTTCGTCCAGAATACAGAAAGGTGAGGGTTTGTAACGGAAAAGAGCGAAGAGGAAGGCTAAGCTGGTGAGTGATTTCTCACCGCCCGAAAGCAGGGTCAGGTTCTGGACTCTTTTGCCGGGCGGCTGGGCGATGATTTCCACGCCGCTTTCCAGAGGATTATCCGGTTCCAGGAGCTTTACTTCGGCGGTGCCGCCGCGGAAAAGCAGGGCAAAAAGTTCCTGGAAGTTCTTGTTGACTTCTTCCAGAGCTTTTAAGAACTGGTTTTTGCTTTCCTCATCAATCTTCTTGATGGCCTCCTGGGTGGAGTGGATGGATTCCCGCAGGTCCTGACGCTGTTTGATCAGAAAATCGTATCTTTTTTTCTGTTCCAGGTATTCCTCTTCGGCCATCAGGTTTACCGCCCGGTATTTTTGCAGTGTTTCCCTGATGTTTTCTAGCTCCTTTTCCAGGTCTTCATCAGATAGGTCCCGGGCCGGGATAAAAGGCTTTACCCGCCTTCTCTCCCGCGGCTTTTCTTCAGCTTTTTCCTCCACTTTTTCTTCCTGTTTTTCTTCAGTTTCTTCTTCTGCTTCTTCTCCTTCTTCTGACAGAGCCCGGGCAATTTCTTCGTTTTCGGCCGCCGGCGCTTCCGCCGGTTGTTCGGCTGCTTCCATTTCCTGTTTTAACTCCACCAGATTTTTCTTCAATTCCTGCCAGCAGGTTTCTTCCAGGTTGATGCGGTCTCTTTCAGCTTCGGCCTTTCTGATTT
>JBBIRN010000095.1:0-8490 GCA_037441785.1 Candidatus Aminicenantota bacterium
TGACCTTTCAGAAATTAACCTGCAGGAGCAAACTTTCAGGTACACTTTAAAGCCAGTTGATGAGCGGCTGCTATTTTCCGTCCAGCAGGCCGGGATAGTTGAGCCCATGGTGGTAAAGAAAGAGGGAAAAGGTTATATTCCCGTAACCGGCTTCAGGCGCCTGGAAGCAGCCGGAAAGTTAGGCCTCTCTCAGGTACCAGTAATTGAGCTGGAAGAGAAAACTTCCCGGTTAGAAGCTTTTCTGACGGCTTTTTTTGATAACTACGGCTGGAGGGTTTTTTCTTTAGCTGAAAAATCTTTAGCGGTAAAAAAGTTTTTACAATTTGGTATGGAGAAGACGAAAATTATCAGGAAAGTACTGGTCTGGCTGGAGTTACCGCCCAACGGCCGCACCCTGGAAATTCTCAGTCAGCTGGCTGAAGAAGAAAGTCTGTTACCAATCATCCATGAAAAGAACTGGAAGTTATCAACAGCCGAACGATTGCTTGAGTTTAACCAGGAGGAAAGAAGTCAGTTAGTCAATCTTGTCTCGGGGCTTTCTCTTAACCGCCAGGCCGAAATAATTGAGGGGTTTTGCATCCTGAAGAAGAGATGGGGAAAGGCCCTGGCAGAGATTCTAAAGGAAACAGAATTTCAGGAGATTCTAGCCCAAAAAAATCTGGATAAAGTTCAGGCCGGGGAGAAACTGGCGGAAAAATTGAGAGAAAAAACGTCACCCCTAGTGACTCGCCTTCTGAAACAGATTGATAGGGAAATTATGGAACTTAACCTTTCACCCCGGGTGACCGTAGATTATGACCGAACTCTTGAAGACCGCCACTTGACCTTGAAGCTGAAGCTGAGCTCTGTTGAAGAGTTAAAAAATATTATAAGAGAACTCTCTTCCCAGGAGAGGGAAAGCCACTGGCAAAGAATATTTGCTTTGCTTCGGACCTTGGAAGAATAAATAAACCAGGACACCAGATTGATGGCAAAACTAACCATAGAAAAAATATTCATAGATAAAAAATTAAAAGAAGATAGGCTGGTCAGGAAAATAGTTGACCGTTTGCCAGGCAGGCCGGTGGTGTTAGTGGATAGTGGTGCCCAAGTAGAAGATGAAATAAGGTTGAGTCCTGACCCCATAGGCCAGGGTAAAAGGGTTATTTACCTGACAGAAAACAGGTCATTTTTGCGCCCCTGCCCCTGTACCCCCGGGTGTCTAAGCTGTGGATACTGGAATATAGACTTGGACCAGAACTGTCCTTTAGACTGCAGTTATTGTATTCTCCAGGCTTACCTCAAGGGCCAACCTTTGACGATTTCGGTTAACCGGCTGGACTTGGAAAAGGAAGTAAAAAGATTTCTGAGCCAGAAAAGGAAAAATACCATAAGAATTGGCACCGGAGAGCTGACTGATTCCCTGGCCTTAGACTGGCTGACTGAGAATTCTTTATTTTTAGTTGACCTTTTTAAGGGAGCGGAAAGGTGTTTGCTGGAGTTTAAAACCAAGACTGCGGCCGTGGAAAACCTGCTAAAAATCAAACCAGAAGCGAACGTTGTTCTGGCCTGGTCATTAAACCCGGAGAAAGTCATAGCCAGGGAAGAGAAGGGGACAGCCAGCCTGCTGGCCAGACTGGAGGCGGCCAAAAAAGCAGTTAACCATGGGTACAGAGTGGGGTTTCACTTTGACCCCATCATCCACTATGAGGGCTGGAAAGAAGATTACGCTGAAGTAGTAGAGCTGATTTTTAAGATGGTACCGGCAGAGGCCATTTTCTGGGTCAGTCTGGGCACTTTGCGCTTTCCGCCTAACCTGCCAGAAGCAGCTCGCTTCCGGTTTAAAGAAAGCAAACTGTATGAACAGGAATTTATCAGAAGCTGGGACGGGAAATACCGGTATCCGAGGCCGAGGCGTCAGAAAATTTACCAGGAAATGATAGATATTTTCTGTGATTATTCACTTGGTGAAAAAATTTATCTATGTATGGAATCACCCTCTGTTTATGAGGAAACTCTTATAAAAAAAATAAGGGGAAGGTATTTAATTACCTTCCCCTTTTTCTGGCTGCGCTAAATCAAAACCGGTGAATCATTCACCCTCAGTCGCTTTCCTCTCTGTGATAATGCCAACCAGCTCAATACCAGCTTCACGGATTTTATCAATGACCTCTACCATTTTTCCGAACTCAAGGTTCTGGTCAGCTCTGAGGTAAAGTTTCTTCTCTGTTGCTGTCAAGAAAGCTTCTTCCAGCGCTGGTGTCAGACCTTCAAGGGTCACTCTCTGCTCTTTGAGGAATAAAGTTCCGTCAGCCTTGATGGAAAGAACAACTTCTGGGTTATCAGGCATCTGCGTGGTGTTCAGAGCTGAGGGCAGCTGCACATCAACGCCTTTCTGGACCAGCGGGGTAACGACCATGAAGATGATCAACAGAACGAGAAGTACGTCACAAAGAGGAACGACATTGGGTTCTGATTTTACGGTTTCTTTACCGTTCATTGATACTGAGAAACCCATTGTCTTCCTCTCTTAAAAAAATTTCTTTGACATCAAATTACTTACCTGAAATCCGGATGAAGTAATCCACAATCTGAGAAGTGGTGTTTTCCATCTCAGTGTTGTAGATTTCAATTCGGGTGTTCAGGGAGTTGAAGGTCCAGAGGGCGATAACAGCCACGGCAATACCGAAAGCTGTGGTAACCAGAGCTTCAGCGATACCAGCCGCCACGGCACCGATTCCACCGGAACCAGTCAGAGCCATACCGCGGAAAGCATTGATGATTCCAAAGATGGTTCCGAACAAACCGATGAACGGAGCCGAGGTAGCGATGGTCGCCATGATGCTCAAGCCTCTCTTGAGTTCCTGGGTGAACAGAGACTGAGCTCTGGCGCAGCCTCTCTGAGCAGATTCAATCTGTTCTTCCAGAGTAAGGTTGGATTCCTTGGCGCCCAGGAATTCTTCAATTCCGGCAGCCGTCACTCTGGCCAGGTGGCTGCTCTTGTAATCCTTCTTGGAAGCCAGAGCCAGCGCTTCTTTCAGCTGACCGTTTTTCATCAATTCCGCCAGCTTCGTAGCGATTTCCATAGATTTTTTTCTGGCGCGAGCAAAAGCCATCTGACGCTCAATGAACAGGTAAATGGTGATAACCGATAGGGTAATCAGGATAATGGCCACTGTTTTTGCCACGACGCCCATGGCCTGCCACATTTCAATCAAACCGAATTGCATGTCTTAAACCTCCTTTTAAATATCGAAAGCCATTATAAGCTTTTCTTACCTAAGTTTAAAGGTCACCGTAACGGTGAAGATAACACTGCGGGGACGGCCGTTGATGATCATCGGCTCATACACCCACTGTTTGACCGCATCAATAGCGGCCTGGTCGAGTAAGGGAACAGACCTTAGAACCTTAACTGATTGGACACGTCCGTAAATATCAGTTGTTGCTTCCAGAATAACTATACCTTCAACCCGAGCCTGACGAGCGATTTCAGGATAAACGGGGTCGACTTTGTGGATGAGCTTGGGGGGCTTAATTTCACCGATGGCTCTGACAGGTTCTTCTGCTTCACCACCGATTACTCCACCAAGAACTCCGCCGACCACTCCGCCGAGCACGCCGCCGACCACGCCGCCCTCGACACCACCTTCAACTCCGCCTTCAATTCCGATGTCAGAAACAGCTTCCTGAGCAATCTGTTCAGGAATTTCTACTGGAGCTACTAAACGACCCGGTTCCACGCTCGTAGTAGCCTGCACGGCTTTAATTGTTCTGGTGGAAGTTGATTTCTTTTTAGCTGGTGGTGGCGGTGGTGGTGGCGGTGGTGGTGGGGGAGCTAAGAAAGCGCTATAAACTTCAACCTTGGGGAGCTGGTCCGTGGACAGAAGGGGAATGACAATAACAGCTGCTACGAAAATTAAGTGGAGGATGATAGCCACGGGGAGCGCCAGTGCTTTTCTCTTAATCCCTGACTCGGCCTTGAAGAAGGAATCTTTGAAGAGTTCTGGTAACTCTTCTCCTTGTTTAGGCCTTTTTGCTTCTGGCATGTTTAACCTCACGCTGTGGATTAAGTTAGATTAAAGTATAAATTAAATTTCTTAATTTTACAAGTCAAATTTTTATTTATTTTTTCTTTTTGAACAAACTGTTCCAGAACAGCACTACCGGGCAGGACATAAAGAAAGTGGAGTACACACCCTCCACAGAACCAATCAACATAATGAAAGCAAAATCGTTAATGACTTTTCCGCCAAAGAGGTAGAGAGCCAGAACGGCCAGGAAAGTGGTGCCTGAAGTAAAGATGGTTCTGGTCAGGTTGAGGTTGATGGACAGGTTCATGATTTTTTCCAGGGGTTCTTTGCGCAGAGTCCGCTTTAGCTCTCTTATTCTATCAAAAACGATGATGGTATCGTTGATGGAGTAACCTACAATGGTCAAGAGGGCAGCGATGATGGGCAGGTTGATTTCTCTGTTGGTAAAAGAATAAATGCTAAGGGCAATAAGAACGTCCTGAAAAAGAGTGAAAATAGCAGCGGCTCCGTATTCCACGCCTTTAAACCTGAAGGCGATGTAAACCAGCATAGCCATCAGTGACCAGATGATGGCCTGAGTAGCCCTTTTCCGCAGGTCTTTTCCCACCTGAGGGCCAACAGTTTCGCGGCTCAAAACAGTCATGCTTCCAAGGAAAGTTTTCTGCTGGAGGAAGCTGATAACCTGGTCGTCCAGGGAATACGGTTCTTTTTTCAGTTCATTCCAGTCAGTGATCAAACCTTTCTCTCTGCGGAATTCTATAATCTTCTGAGCCAGCTCTTCACTTTTTTAGGAGAAGGCCTGGCTTAAAAGGGAGGCAATGGTCTTATGGTCAATGTTGTTCAGGTCCAGAAGTCCCCGGGCAATTTTTTCTTGGTCCTCTTTTTTCTGCAAAGCCTCAATGACTTTATTAGCCAGGACCTGATGGCTTTCCAGCTCCTAGGTCTGGTCCTGACGGGTGGTTTTGACTTCTACGGTTCTGATCTGAAATTCTCTTCCGTCTTTACCAGTTTCCTGGATGATGCTTCTACCCAGGCCCACTTCATTCAGTCGTTTTCTGATGTCAGAAACGCTGCTCGGCTCTTTGAACTTAATCCTGATGAGGGTTCCTTCGCCAAAATCCACACCCATTTTCAGGCCTTTTCCCAGGGTAATATTCAGGATGCCGGCCAGAATGATGAGGGTGGTCAGTCCCAGAGCTATCCATTTAAATTTAAGCCAATCAATGTTGGGTGTTTTTTTGAAGATGTCCATGTTAGATACTCAACCTCTTAGCGTTATTTGGTACGATAAGTTCAAAAATAAAGCGAGAAACAAAGACCGCCGTGAACAGGTTAGCCACCAAGCTGCAGGTGATGGTTACGGCATAACCTTTAATCGGACCTGTTCCGAACTGAAACAGAAAGATAGCAGAAATAATGGTTGTCAGGTTGGAGTCGAAGATGGCTGAAAAAGCCCGGCTAAAGCCGTTGTTTATGGCGCTGAAGACATTCTTACCCAGGGCCAATTCTTCTTTAATGCGCTCAAAAATCAGGATGTTAGCGTCCACGGCCATACCGATACCGAGGATGATACCGGCAATGCCTGGAAGAGTCAGAGTAGCTTTAAAATAGCTGAGCGCAGCGAAAATAATCAGTTCGTTCAAAAGCAGAGCTACAATGGCGTTAACACCAGAAAGTTTGTAGTAGAAAATCATAAAAGCCATCACGGCAAAAATTGCCACCAAACCGGCGGCTAAACCCTGGCGGATGGAATCTGCGCCAAGAGTCGGGCCCACGGTCCTTTCTTCCAGATACTTTATCCCGGCGGGCAGGGCTCCGGCTTTCAGGATGACTACCAGGTCATCAGCTTCTTCTGGAGTAAAACGCCCCTGGATGATGCCAGAATCAGAGATGCGGCTGTTTATAACCGGGGCTGACTGCAGTTTGCCGTCCAGAATAATGGCCAGCTGTTTGCCCACGTTTTCGCCGGTAACTTTCTCAAACCTTCTGGCGCCGTCTGGAGTAAGAGTAAAATGAACAGCCGGGTTGTTCCATTCATCTGTCCCCCTTCGGACTGTCCTGAGGTCTTTACCGGTGATGGAGGCTACTTTACTTACCAGATAGAATCCCTGGTGCCCCCTCTTGGGGTCGCCCTTGACCACTTCCGCATCTTCTGGCACTTTTCCACCGTAGGGTTGGAGCAGAGTTTCTTCATCAGGAGCCGGACCAGCTTTGACCAGCTTAAATTCCAGAACCGCAGTTACTTTAATCAGGTTTTTGACTCTTTCCGGGTCTTCAATGCCAGGAAGTTCCACCACAATCCGGTCCGAGCCCTGTCTCTGGATTATGGGTTCGGCCACACCAAACTGGTCCACCCTGTTTCTTATGGTTTCCAGGGTCTGGATGACAGCCTGGTCTCTCAAAAATTGCTCGGCCGTCGGTTTCAGGTTAAAGGTTACAGTATCACCAGAGAAGGAGTAATCCCAGTCTCTGGTATACTGGTCAATAAGGTCGCGCACCTTACCTTCCTGGTCAGCGCTTATCCCTTTAAAATGGAAGCGCCCGGGCTTTTCCTTGGCGGCCTCGGTGTAGGAGATGTTATTTTTCTTGAAAACTTCTTCAAAACGAGCAATCTGCTGGTCAGTTTCTGCGTTAATGGCGTCGTCCGTCAGAACCTGCAGAACAAGGTGGGTTCCGCCTTTGAGGTCAAGACCGAGCTTAATCTTGTCTTTTGGGGGGTAAATCAAAAAAATACTAAGGGCAATGACGAAAAGGATGAGAATCAATTTCCATCTTAGGTTCTTTTTCATCTTGGTAAACTCTCTCTTTATTTAATTTCTTAAAAAAGAATCAGATAGAATCAGTTAGATTCTTTGTTTTCCACTTTTTCCTTGTCCGAAAGAATAATCGCCACGGCACTTTTCAGGATATCAACCTTGACGTTGGAGGCAATTTTCAACTCAATCCGGTCCGGATGAACATCCATCACTGTACCGAAGATTCCTCCGCTGGTGATAACCCGGTCACCTGGTTTCAGGTTTTCTACCATCTGCTGGTGCTGTTTCTGTTTTTTCCTCTGAGGGAGAATGATCAAAAGGTAGAAGATGACAAAGACCAGAATAAAGGGAAGAAGCCCGAGCAGGGCGTTGCCCTGAGCCGGGGAAGCAGCCTGCTGCCCGGAAAGGCTCATCATGGTTAAAAAGCTCATTTTTTTATCCTATTCACTTAAATTTTTTTCTAAGATTGATTTTTTAAAGGCCTGAAATGAATTAGACTGAATAGCTTGCCTCATTTTTCGGAAGATGTCAAGATAATAATACAAATTGTGGATAGTGTTAAGGATAGCGGAGCTGATTTCCCCCCGTTCGTAAAGGTGACGGAGGTAAGCCCGGGAAAAATTACGGCAGGTATAGCAGTTACAATTTTCGTCCACTGGACGCTGGTCTTCCGCATATTTCTGGTTTTTTATGGAAATTCTTCCCTGGCTGGTAAAAAGAGTCCCGTTCCGGGCATTCCTGGTGGGCAATACGCAATCAAAGAAGTCAACGCCCCTTTCTACTGCTTCCAGGATATCTTCAATGTAGCCCATACCCATTAGGTATCTGGGCTTATCCCGGGGCAGAAGTTCGTCGGATTTCTCCAGAATTTCAAAAAGCTGACTCTTGGGCTCGCCGATGCCCAGACCGCCCAGGGCGTACCCATGGAAGTTGAGTTCAGCTAACTCTTCAATGCTTCTTTTCCGGTGTTCCCAGAAAACTCCGCCCTGGGTGATGCCCCAGAGCTGGGTAGGGGGCTGAAGATGGTTGAATTCTTCCCGGCAGCGCCTGGCCCAGCGGGTAGTCAGTTCCACGGATTTTTTCACTTCATCTTCCGTGTAGGGATAGGGTGGAAAATAATCCAGGCACATCATGATATCTGTGCCCAGCCGGTGTTGAATTCTGACGGCTTCTTCTGGGGTTAAGAAAATCTTTTTCCCGTCCAGATGAGAGGCAAAACGCACTCCTTCGTCGCTTATCTTAACCAGCGGGGAAAGGCTGTAAACCTGGAAACCACCGCTGTCGGAAAGAATTGGCTTGGGCCAGGAAATAAAGCGGTGCAGACCGCCCATTCTCTGGATAAGTTCGTCACCAGGTCTTAAGTAAAGATGGTAAGAGTTGACCAGGATAATCTGGGCTCCGAGTTCATTCAGGATGGAGTGAGTAAGAGCCTTAACCGTCCCCTGGCTGGCCACGGGCATAAAAACCGGAGTTTCCACCAGCCCGTGGGCTGTTTCCAGGATTCCGGTTCTGGCCCGGCAGGAGGTGTCCTGGGCGGTAACGGTAAATGAGCTGGTCATGGGCTAAACCTGAAGTAAATAATATCTCCATCCTGGACTGGATAATCTTTCCCTTCCAGGCGAATGGCACCGGCTTCTTTAGCCTGATTCCAGGAACCGTGTTTTTCCAGTTCGCTAAAGTGGAGGACTTCGGCCCGGATGAAACCTTTTTCTATGTCAGAA
>JBBIRN010000096.1:0-5412 GCA_037441785.1 Candidatus Aminicenantota bacterium
TGCAAAACTTAGATGAGCTACAAAAATGGGAAAAAGAAATAACTCGGGCTTATGAAGCAGCTCAGGACAGATTAATTGATGCCGTGGGCCTTCTTCTGGTTGATGGGCCATTAGAGATTTTGCAGAAGCGTCAGCAAGAAATGAAGGAGGCTATAAACAGCGGTCTTTTTACTTCTCTTCTGGCCAGAAAAGCGGCCTTAACCGAACAGCAAGCGGCAGCTTTTGACCAGCAGGTTTTTACTTATCTGAAGTTGAAGTATCAGTATGAAAACATTTATGGACGGGCCGAGCAGCTGCAAAAAAGACTTTCTGAAGCCAAAGCTGTCTATGACCTTGACCAATGGGCCAACTCTGAAAAAAGCGATTATGAAAAGCTGAAAGATGGACTCTGGCAACTGACTGAAATGATGCTGAATGAACCGGCGGTGGGTGGAGCAATCAAGCTGGGGAAAATAACCGGAGAGAATTTACTCCGCTGGTTATCGCTATACAAAGCTGTTTCCGCTGCTTCCGGTTTCTTCTGGGATATTATGCAACAAAAATTCGCTTTTGAGCCGGTGATGAAAGAGTTACTAAAATCAATTGACCAGAACCGGGAAGCTCTGGAAAAGCTGCGGCTTAAAGCCCAACTGCTGCGGGAACAATTGAAGTGTTTGGAAAACAAGAAATTTTGAATAATTTTCTGGCTGATGATTTAAAATTTGGTTTAAGGAAATTTAGCTAACTGGCCAGAAGTTTGAGAATTTCCTGGCTCTGCCGCCTTAAAAATAAAAGCCAATAAATCAAAAAAGCAGGCTAAAAAGTGTATCGGGGCAAAAAATAAGCAGCCTTTATTTTTTAAAAATTATCTCTTCTTTGAGCCGGGCCAATACCTGGAATAGTAAGAAGCTCAGCGGTGGAAGCTTTCGCCGATGAACTTCAGCCCCTCCAGAATACCTGTCCGCCAGTAGCTCCAGGTATGGCCACCATCTCTCATCCGGCACTCATGGGGAATCTTGCGGTCGCGCATGGCCACATGCAGGGCCGCATTGCCCTTATAAAGAAAATCATCATCGCCGCAGTCAAGGTAAAACCGCACTGTTTTTATTTTTTCCAACGGCAAGGTCTTCACCAGGTCCAGCGGGTTGTAGCTCCGGAAATGGGCCGTGAGCCGGTCTTTGCCTTTAAGACCGGGTCCAAAAAGCGGGGCAAAAATCCTTTCATAAACCTTATCTTCGGTGGCCATGACTTCTTCATCGGTCCAGACTGCAGCGCTAAAAGCAGCTGCCGCGGCAAACATTTCCGGATGACGAAGAGCGTAGATTAAAGTCCCCCAGCCACCCATGGACAGCCCGGCTATGCCCCGAAACTCTTTCTCCGGCCTGGTGCGATAGGTGGCATCAATATAAGGAATGAACTCCTGGAAAAAGAAATCCTCGTAGCGCACCTTCCCCTGATAATCATTAATATACCAGCTCACTCCGCCGTCGGGCATGACGATAATCATCGGTGGAATTTGCTGCTCAGCTATGGCCCGGTCAGCCGTCTGGTTTATTTCTCCAAACTGCAGCCAGCCCGTGTCATTATCAGTGTAACCATGAAGCAGGTAAACAACTGGATAACGCCGGCTGGAGGTCTGATAATCAGGCGGCAGATAAATCGTATACCGCACTTCTTTCCCCAGTATCTTGCTCTCCACTTTTAGCCCTTCCTGTACTTGCCCCTGAGAAAACGACTGGGCTGACAAATAACCAACAGACCACAGCATTATCAGGGCCAAAATAATGTCCCCAATAAATTTTCTACTCCTCATTGTGCCTGATAGAGACATTGTTTTCATCATGCTACCTCCCTGTTATTCAGCTGTATATCTCATACTTAATTCTTATACTCCACTAACAACTTCAAAATCAAACTTTTGAGGTGATGAAAGGCTGGCTGAAGAATTTTGTGGTATGCTGGATTGGTAGAAATTTATTTATAGGAAATTGAAGATGATTGAAAAAACATACCGTTTTCAGCAAGCATCGGACAAGCTCATGGAAAGGCTTATTGATGACGAAAACCTGGCTATTAACCACATAGTGCTGGCTCAAGGAGATTATGTGCCTGAACACTTCTCAAATTCTAACGTTTACCTGTTAATTATCAGGGGAACAATGACCCTACAGCTACAGAATCAAGAAAAGCACTATTACCAGGCGGGGACCATAATAAACCTACCCTACCAAATCAAGATGAACATCAGCAATGAGGAGGAAGAACCACTTGAATTTTTTGTGGTCAAAGCACCAAATCCCCGCTATTTTTCCTCACGCTGATAGCTGGACATATCGGAAAAGATAATTTATAATTGATTGCCTTCGGGGAGTAGCGCAGCCTGGCCAGCGCACAGCGTTCGGGACGCTGGGGTCGTGGGTTCAAATCCCACCTCCCCGATTTTTTTATTTCATTCCGATTATCACTCCTCCACCGTATTCCTGAACAAAATTCCTGGTGGTTACCCTAATTCCCTACTTTTGGGCTCTATCGCTTTAAACAATTTTAATTGCATTTTGTCTTAAATTAGGTATATTGAAATTGTTACTACCTGGAGGGATTTATAACAGGAGGGCAATTTAACAATGCAAAAGGAAATATCCGGCATCATCATTGAATGCGTTAGGGGAAACATCGCCGCTCAGCCCGACATCACGGCCATCGTCAATGCCGCCAACGCCTGGCTCAGACCAGGTGGCGGAGTGGCTGGAGCCATCCACCAGGCCGCCGGACCGGGCCTGGCCAAAGAATGCGAGCCGCTGGCTCCCATAGAACCGGGTCAGGCTGTAATTACCGGAGGTCATAACCTGCCTAATAAATACGTCATTCATACCCTCGGCCCTGTTTACGGCGTGGACAAACCAGAAGATGAATTGCTGGCCAGCTGCTACCGAAATGCTCTGAAATTAGCCGAAGAAAATCAGATAGATTCCATTGCCTTCCCAGCTATTTCCACCGGTGTTTTCCGTTATCCGCTGGAAAAAGCCACGGCAGTTGCTCTGAAAACGGTGCTTGGCCTTCTGCCCACTCTTAAACATGTAAAAAAAATCAGGTTTGTTCTGTTCAGCGAATCTGACCTGCTTGTTTATGAAGCAGAACTTGAACGTCTGACAGCCGGCAAATGAGAATCGTTGCCTGCTGCCAGGAACCGGACAGCTAAACCAAGAAATCCATGAGTGAAGATAGGTCTTAGACTGACAAGCATCCTGATGACGCCAGCCCCGCTGCGGAGCATGGTCATATAGCACAAGAAGCTCCCCGCACTCAGGACCAGGCCAGCGCACCCCCTCATCATACACCGCCTTAGCTTAGCCTCTATCCTTTTCTCCTTAACACCTGGTTCTGCCTGGCTTATGTTCAACGTCATTTCTAGGTCCAGAATCTGACTATCAAGTCCTTTAACTTTCATGAAATTTATTCCTTTTGGAGCTTTTTTACTGTACCTGCCTGCTCATCAAATCGTCAGAAGAGCCAGCTTTTTTAACGACCAAAAGCAAAGCCTTAAGGGCCGTTTTCCTTATCTGATTTGAGAACGACACAGGACCCAAAAACCATGCTTAAGACAAACACTCAAGATAAAAACCAGCCGAAACCGGTGTTTTTGAAGACTGATTATAAAGTGGCTATGGAACTGATTATAAACTGGCCGTAAAATTGAAATGCAACTTTTGGCGGCGTATAATAAATGCCAACTTTCAAGTAACCCATGGAACAGGAAATAAACGGAACCTCAGAACAGCTTCTGGCCCGCATCCTTTCTCTGCCGAAAAAGTTTTCCTGGAAGCACACCTTTTATGCCCTGAAATACCCAAATTACCGCCTGTGGTTCATCGGACAGCTTATCTCCGTTTTTGGCTCCTGGATGCAGATGACAGCTCAATCCTTTCTGGTTTACGAGCTGACCCGTTCGCCAGCTTACCTTGGCTACGTGGGCTTTGCGGCCGGGCTGCCGACCTGGATTTTTATGCTCTACGGCGGTGTGGTCGCTGACCGCATCCCCAGAAGGAAAATCCTTATCATTACCCAAACCCTGCTTATGGTTCTGGCCTTTGTCCTGGCTCTGATGGTTTTTTTAAAGATTATTCAGCCCTGGCATATCATCATCCTGGCTTTCCTGAGCGGCACGGTCAATGCTTTTGACGCCCCGGCTCGCCAGGCTTTTGTTATGGAGATGATTGAACCAGACGCTCTGACCAACGCCATTGCCCTCAACTCAGCTATGTTCAACACCGCACAGGCCCTTGGGCCGGCCGCGGGTGGTCTGATCTATGCCAGCCTCGGCCCGGCCTGGTGCTTCACCATAAACGGGGTGAGCTTCATTGCCGTCATCATTGCTCTGGCCATGATGAAACTCAAGCCCTTTGAACCGCGGCAGACAGAAAATTCCATCCTGGAAGACCTCAAAGAAGGCATCAGCTACGTTATCCATCACCGGATAATACGCATTCTGATTTTAACCGTGGCTATTACCACCCTATTCGGTCGGGCTTTTATCACTTTGCTTCCGGCCTGGGCTGTCCAGGTGCTGCATGGAGATGCCCGAACTAACGGTTTTCTCCAGACCGCTGCTGGGCTGGGTGCTTTGCTCGGCTCGCTTTTCATCGCTTCCTTCAGTCAGCAGTTTTCCCGGGGGAAATTGCTGGCAGTGGGGACACTGCTTTTCCCTCTGGTCGTAACAATTTTTGCTTTCTCTAAATTTTTACCCATCTCCTTATTCTTGCTCTTTCTTTCGGGGCTGGCCACCATCATGATTTACAACCTGTGCAACGCCCTGGTTCAACTTCATACACCGGAAGAAATACGCGGCCGGGTGATGAGTATCTATTCCTTCGTTTTCTTTGGTTTCATGCCCTTCGCCGCCCTGTGGATCGGCCAGGCCGCCAGCCTGCTGGGTGAAAGAATCCCGGTGCTGATTTCTTCTGGTATTTTCCTTATCTATGCCATGATCATTACTTTCAGCGACCGCCGGGTTCTAAAATTAAAATAGGCTCATCCGGCTATGTTGTGGATAAAAATTAGAGATTACTTTTTCCTTAGACCCACTTGAATATTGGCTAACTCATTGATAATGAAGCCAATTGAGGAAATATCAACAAAATACAGAACATTCCTCTCCGACCATTTTTTAAAACCCTTTTCGTTGAGTCCTCTATTCGCTCGTTGAAAATTATGATTTTCCGAGTTTACCCATTTAAAAGTCGGAAGGACCTTAAAATAAAACTCCCCTTCCTCCAGAATCACCATTCCCCGCAGAGGTTTTCTATTTTCTAAAAACCCTCTGCTTTTAGTTCTGAAAATCTCCCGAAGCCTCAGCCAAAATTTTTAAAGCCTCTTAAATTTCTCAGCCTCTGACTCTATTTTTTTCCTGCCACTCTTTAAACCAAAGTCCTTTAC
>JBBIRN010000096.1:5422-8407 GCA_037441785.1 Candidatus Aminicenantota bacterium
AAAGGTCAGAATTCTGCCCTGAACTCTGCTTCCGGATATCCCACGGCGAAATAAGCAACCCCGAGAAATAATAATCAAAAAAACCCGAGAAAATTGAAGAACTGATAAATTTTTAAGTAATAATTTTTTAAAAATCGTAACAACAAGAGGCTTACGGAATCGGCAGGAAAAATTTCCCTCCGGTAGCGGATTTTCTGGTTATCAGGTTCTTTTAATCAGGCCTGCTGTTCAACTGTCTATTTCTACCAGTTCATAATCCTGGCGGCCGAGCCCGATTTTCTCCCCGTAAGATAGCTGCACCGACCAGTCAATGTTGTAGCCAGCCCGAAAAGCGTCCCGTCCCGCCTGCTGCTTGACCAGGTCAATGGAAGCCCGGTCCACAGCTACCGGGTCCAGGGAAGCGGCGATGCCTATATCTTCCACGATTGATTCCTGCGTCTTAGCCATACAGTCACAATCCTTGGTAACCTGCATGATAAAATTAATGAAACAAATCTTCTCCCCAAAGTGATTTTTAACCGCCAGCGCGTACTCAGCCATTTTTTCCTGCATCCGCCTGGAATCTTCATCCCATTTCATCTTAACAGCACCAAATTTACAGACCACCAGACATTCACCACAGCCTATACATTTTTCATCGTCAATGGCCACATGACCGTTTAATTGAACAATGGCTCCCGCCGGGCAGTACTGAGTGCAGACCCCGCAGTTGCGGCATTTTTTGGCCTCTATCCGGGGATGAACTACTGAATGCTGGTCTAACTTGCCGGCTCTTGAGGCACAACCCATGCCCAGATTTTTAATGGCCGCTCCCACCCCGCTCTGCACATGACCGGTGACATGAGTTAGACAGACCATGGCCTCTGACATCAAAAAAGCGCTGGCAATTCTTGAGGACTTGATTCTCTGGCCGTCTACCTTGACCTCGGTCTTTTCCCGGCCCACCAGCCCGTCGGCGATAATTATCGGCACTTTGACCACCTCCGGGGTAAAACCGTGCTCCCAGGCCAGCCGGATGTGGTCTACGGAATTTGACCTGTTACCCACATAAAGCGTGTTGCTATCGGACAAAAAAGCGCGCTGACTTCTCTTGAGCACTTCCTCAATAATGCCAGTTATCCACTGAGGTTTGATGTGGCCTTTGTTCCCCTTTTCCCCGAAATGAATTTTCAGGGCCACAAAATCTTCTGGCTCTATCCTTTCGTTAAAACCAAGGGCCAGGTACAGCAACCTGGCTTTCCGGGCAATTTCTTCAGCCGGTTCTCCTCTCCTGGCTCTGATAAAAAAGACTTTACTTTTCATCTGCCAACCTCGTTTCCTGAAATGATTTTCTAAAAATTATACACAAAAAACAGGAAAAATAGATGGTGCTGGCTAACGAACGAGAAGAGAACGCACCGTTTCCACCCCATCACCAAGAGAAAACTCATAACCCAGGCTCAGCAGTGTTTTTTCTATGGCATCAAAGGCAAAAATTACATCCTCACGGGTGAGATTGCCCATGTGACCGAAACGAAAGACCTGACCGGCGGTAGGACCGAGCCCACCAGCCACCACCACCCCGTTTTCATAAAGTATCTTTCTAAAAGAAGCATCGTCCAGTCCTTCTGGGTACCTGAGAACGGAAAGCGTGGAAGCCAGACAGGTTTCGTCGGTGTAGGTAGAAAAACCGAGCGAGCGCAGACCGCTCCTGATGGCCGCCGCTAACCTCTCGTGCCTTTCAAACCTTTTTTCCAGGCCTTCTTCCAGCACAATCCTGGTGGCTTCAGCAAAGGCTCTGATTTCATTAACACAGGGAGTGGAAAAATAGCGGTTGGGGTTTTCCATGACCGGCAGCCAGCGCATGATATCAGCATAATAAGCTTTCACTCTGGTCATCTTTTTTCTTTTTTCCATGGCTCTCGGCGAGAACACATCAATAGCCAGGCCAGGAGGAGCTCCCAGGCATTTTTGAGCCGCAGTCAGGATGACATCTATTCCCCAATCGTCCATTCGTTCTTCAATCCCACCCGTGGCACAAACGCCGTCTACCACCAACAGGGCTTCTGGCTGGTGCATTTTGACGGTTTCGGCATATTCCCTCACCGGCGCGCAGGCTCCGGTGGCGGTGTCTACGTGCGTGCAGACCACTACCCCATATTTATGTTTCTTCAGCTCGTCTGCCAGTTCCTCCACCGTCACCACTTTTCCCCAGGAACTCTGCAACAGATGATGCTCCAGGCCAAAAGCCTGGCAAATTTCGGCCATCCTCTGACCGAAATAACCCTGAGAAACAACCAGCACCTTTTCTTTTTCCTCCACTACATTCAGCAGGGCAATTTCCATGGCCAGGGTACCGGCTCCGGCCACGATAAAAGGCTGACCATTTCTGGTAAAAACTATTTTCTTTAAGTTTTCCAGTGCCTGCCTTAAATCGCGGTCCATCTCCGGGCTGATATGCGAGACTGTGGGCTCAGCCAGCACTTCCAGAATCCTGTCCACCACCGGTGTTGGTCCAGGAATAAGTAAAAGCTTTTTGCTCATGTTTATTTCCTCATCTTTAGTTTTTTACTATATTTTTCTTCAATTCAGGAACAAAATCAAATGCTACCTGCTTTCTTAACCAAAATTGCGCCCCCTTCACCACCCTTTTATTTTTGTCTTTTAGAATTTCACTTCTCTCGCTCAGCTGAGCTTTTATTTCTGAAGAAAAGTTTTCTAACCTGGCTCTGTTTTTTTAGGATAAGTAAGCCAGGAATGAATCGGCGTTTAATTTTAAGATTCACCCGGAGTCTGCCTAAAATATTTCCCGGCTCTGCTTAAAATTTATTTTGCTTTTAAAAGAATACCCTGGAGAGAGGATTAATAAGTCCTTGCCTTTTCAACGAATGAATTACTCTCTCCCTTTTGCTTTCAGCCCGAAACCTTAAAACCAGAATCCTAATTCCCAGTAGCCTACCTCGGCCAAATTAAATTCTTTTTGCAAACAGGAAATAAGCTCCATAT
>JBBIRN010000097.1:0-3435 GCA_037441785.1 Candidatus Aminicenantota bacterium
CTGTTTTGAAGTTTTCGGTAAAACTGCTGGTATATTCAACACAGGCTTGGCTTTGCTGTCCGGTAAATTTTAAGACCACAAGAGTCAAACTCAAGAGAATTATTCCCGAAATGATTAAATATTTTTTTCTCATTTTGCCCTCGCTTTACCTTTTCTTAGGGTTCATATCTTTAATTCATACTTTTAATTTATGCTTATTATTTTTAATCATGGGTTAATTTTCTGGGGCATCTCCAGCTCAATTTCCAGCCGGGAAGTGGCCAAGATTCTGTCAGTCAATTTCGGACCAGACCTGACCACGCCGATACAGACCATAAGCACGTCACGGGGGTCAGGGGCCTGTCCTGTGCCCGCTTCATCATCTATGAGAAAAACAGTATAACGATAGCGTTCATCAAGTTTTCCTTGCTGGTCATAAACAAAGGGCTGCTCAAAAAAGACTACCTGGCCAGGATAGTCGCAGATACCGTCATGATTGTTATCCAGAAGGTTTAAGATTTGTTCATCTGTCAGACGACGGAAGTAGAGCGGGTTGGGTGTTTCCAGGTTGCCGTTCAGAAAAGCAATGTCAATACCTGTAGGCTGGGTAAGGTAATGTTCGTCAAATGAAGTCCATTGACCTGAACCGAATAAGTCTTCAATAGCCATGCGGGCGGCGTCAAAGCCGGCTTCTGCGGCGTTAAAAGCTTCTTCCTGGTAGCGCATGGTGGCTGAAACTTTTGGCCCCGAGCTGGTGACGGTCAGCACTGCCACTCCTACCGTCAGCATAAAAGCCAGAACCAGAATAACCACGATCAGGCCTGAACCTCTGGGGTAATTAAGAAATTTTTTAAAGTTCAGGCCAGCTAAGCCAGGTTGAGTTAGGTTTATAAAGTTTCTTAACATCTTTCCCTCATCTTTGCCCGGTATTATAAATATTTAAACTCAGGTTTCTGACGTTAACCGTTGTTTCTAAAACGAACCGACGGTGGTAATCATCGGTGGTGGCTCCAGGAGAGTCGGAAACTGGAGGCCTGCGGTAATTATAGATATTGGCCGGCACTTTACCTGAGACAGTGACAAAGCGGTTGGGAGTTCGACCAACCAGAATGATTCTTATTTGCCGGATGCGGCTGACCTGGTCATCGCTCCATCTGCTATCCCAGGGCTGAAAGCCGTCCAGCGTTCCATCGTCGTTTAAGTCTCCGTTGTACTCAAACTGCAGGTTTTCAATGTTCTGAGCTATGGGCAGATGAATACCGTTGTTGGTACAGTAGAGGATACCTGGTTCTCCCACGTAGCCATTTACCCCGGGAGTAAGTGCTTTACCTCCAAGAGTAGCATGCCCGGAAGTATCCAGCCAGAATTCCTTGACGTTGACAAACATAATAAGACCGCCGTCAAAATCATTAGAACCACAGGGAGAATTAGCCAGAAGTCCTCTGGGGGGGTCAATGCCCGGTGCCAATCCCGGTGACATGTTGAATTTTTCGTTAGTCCCTCCTGTATTCCAGGTGATATGAGTCAATGTTCTTATTTCTCCCTGGCGGCAGGAAGAAGACGGGTTGGGCAAAATGAGAACGATGCGGTTAGTATAAAATTCGGGCGGGTAGGGATATTGCTCAAAACTGCCGTCTTCTACACTGACAGTTACTGAGCTTCCCTGGTATTGCTGGATTCTCAAGTTGAGCGGGTTGTCCATGTTTCCCAGAGTTCTCAAACGGTCGGGTTGAACTTCAGTTCCTTGGTTTTCGTTGTTAAAACCTTCAAAAGCGTACATTTCAAATTCTGGCGGCAGACCGGAGCCCGCCATGCGAATGTCTCTGGTCATAAAATAAAGGGCAGAGCGCACATCGTGCTGCAGCTCGGCATACTGCTGCTGGTCCACTGAAATCTGGTTGCTCCTGGAATAAAGGGCTAGCGCCCCGATGATGACCACCAGCATGATGGCTGAAGCCACCAGGACTTCCATTAATGTGAAGCCCCAGGAACCTTTTTTCTCTCTCATTTTTTTATTCTTGAATTTAAGTTTACCCGATGAATTTAATTCTTTATCTTGAATTTTTTTTCTCATTTTTCACCTGCCGTTAAGCCCTAAAATTTCCACTCCTATCTTGTGATAATAGTATGTATATAAGCCCTGATTTTATATTTATCAGGTGTAGCCAGAAGGTCGTTCACCTTTTCGTTTTGCACGGAAGCTGGAAAAACTAAAACCAGGACATCAAACCCGGCACTGGCTGTTACTGAGGGCTGAACTACGGTCAGTCTTCTGAAATCAACCGTACCATCCTGGTTGATGTCTATTAGCTCATCATTACTTTCCCCGATATTTTTGTTTGGAAAATTGGTTAATTCCTCAGAAGTCAGAGTTCTCAGATAATCAATCTGCTGCTGGGCCAGGAAAATGGCGTTGCTTATTTCATTGGACCTTAAATTCTGCATGACGCTGAGGGTAAAAAGCTGGGCCAGGCTGACAAAAACGACAGTTACCAGGGCCATACTTATGATGACTTCAATGAGGGTAAAACCTTTGGGACGGGAATTTTTGGGGGCGAGAAGAAGAAATTTTCCCTTTAGCCATTTTTTCCTAAAAGCTTTCTTAGCCATCATACTTGTCTCCTTCGCCCTAACTCTTTGCTTTTTTATAGCCAATGGAGCCGCCAGCATAGACAGTAATTATGCGCTGGTCGTCCTGAGCCAGGTTCTTGAGCTTGCTGCTCTGCAGGATGATTCTGAAATTCTGGGTGCTGGTAAAATCAAAATTGGCCACCATCCCAAGGGGGGAAAAAACAATGCTTCGGTCAGAGGGCAGGTAAACCTGGGGGTTAAATTTCGGAGGCAAGCTTTTTTTAATAAATTTTGGTACCACGGTCCAGGTGCCAGGAGTCTCTTCCACTTCAACCAGGTAACGCCATTCATTTTTTTCCTGGAAAAACCTCACCCGGCAATTTACCTTCTCGTTGACGGCCTGGTAACGGGCAGCTTCTAAGGTAGTCAGCAAATCCCTGGCGGAGCTTTCTAAAGCCCTGACTTCCAGAGTGTTAAGAATGCTCGGGTAGGAAGCAGCCATCAAGATGCCGATAATACCTACCACCACGATAATTTCAATCAGAGTAAACCCTTCTTTTTTCATTAATTTATCCATGCTGATTCATAGTTTGTTTTAATTTTAAACCAGACTGACTGGCAAATGCAATATTTATTATCAGGGCAGCTCTGGGCCTGGCTTTCTGGTTAGACAATAGCCTGTCCTTGTGGTGATAAGATAAAAAGTCAGATACAGGGTTGACAGTAGGCCTGGGCACAGTCTTTTGCCTCCTGATAAGTTTATAATTAGATTTAAAATTTCAGGCAATACTCCCCAGGGGTGATTTAAGGGGTGACAGATAGTAAATAAAAAGGGCAGGCCGGAGACGGACCTGCCCGTTATTCTGTCTAGCCTGTTTAAACAGG
>JBBIRN010000097.1:3445-8325 GCA_037441785.1 Candidatus Aminicenantota bacterium
CAAATTCACTTGGCCAGAATCAGGTTTTCTATGAAGAATTCCATCATCCGCTCCAGCCTGACGCTGGTGTGTCCCATATCCGGCCCCACCTGGACTTCAAAGCTCTTTCCAGCTTTCTGCAGAGCCTGGATTAGCTGCATGGTGTTGTTGGGATGGACGTTATTATCAGCCGTGCCGTAGTAAATCATCAGCCTGCCTTTCAGGTTGTTGACGTAATTCAGAGCACTGGCGTTTTTATAGCCCTCTTTATTTTCCTGGGGGAGCCACATGTATCTTTCAGTGTAGATGCTGTCGTAATGTTCCCAGGCGGTGACCGGGGAAGAAGCGCAGGCGGCAGCAAAAACATCCGGGTGTCTGAGGATGGCCATTATAGAAGCATAGCCACCGTAGGAAGTGCCGAAAATTCCCACTTTCTTGTCGTCCACATAAGGTCTCTGGCACAGTTGTTTGACACCGGCGGCCTGGTCATCTATTTCCACCACTCCCAGTTTTTGGTAGATGGCATCCAGGAATCTTTTGCCCCGGCCGGCAGCGCTGCGGGAATCAAGGGAAGCTACCAGAAAGCCAAACTCGGTAATGGGATTGGGAACAGTAAAAGTTTCACGGGCGCCGTTAGTAGCCGGGCCGGCATAGACACTCACCAGCAGCGGGTATTTTTTACTGGGGTCAAAGTTAGAAGGGAACTGGAGCAAGCCGAAAAGGTCAGTCTGTCCGTCAGCGGCCTTGAAGGTAAAAAGCTCTGCTTTTTTCAGGCCCAATTCTTCAAACTTGCTCAGGTCTGATTTGGCCAGCTCTGCGACCAGCTTGCCTTCTGTGGTGTAAAGTCTGGTAACTGGCGGAATATCATGGGTCTGAGCAATGTCCACAAAATGTTTAAAATCGGGAGCTATGTCCACGCTGTGGTTGAAGGCCGGGTCCGTCAAGCGGCGGTCGTTCTTTCCCTGCAGGCTAACGCGATGAAGCTGGACTTTCATGGGGTTATCGCCGCTGCGGGCCTGATAATAAACATAGCCAGCTTTTTCATCTACGGCCACCACGTTAACCACCTCAAAAGGATGCCTGGTAAGGGTGGCCAGAAGCTTCCCGCTCAGGTCGTAGAGGTATAAATTCTTGAAACCGGTTCTTTCAGAAACGATGATAAACCGGCGGCCGTCCTTAAGCCAGGTGATGGCTGGAGAATTTTCTGTCCAGCTGGCCGGCCATTCTTCCCGCACTACCACTCGGGTTTTTCCAGTTTCCGGGTCAGCTGCCACCAGCTCGGTGATGTTCTGGCGGCGATTGGCTCTGAAGAAAAGAAGCTCCCGGCCGTCTTTAGTCCAGTTAACACCGTAAACATAATGGCCCACGACTTCGTTGCTGAAGGGCTGTCCGCTGCGCACATCCACCGGAGTAATTTTTTTAGTTTTAAGGTCGTAGATAAGCACATCCACTACCGGGTTGGGCTGGCCAGCCTTGGGATAAGGCTCTATGTCCATGCGGCTGTAAAGTTTGGTCTGGTCTAACTGCAAGAAATAATCCGGTACTTCTTTTTCGTCAAAGCGGTAGAAAGCCAGTTTCTGGCTGTCGGGTGACCACCACATGGAGGTAATCTGGTCCAGCTCTTCTCCGTAAACCCAGGAAGCAAGGCCGTATTTTATCCTGGTTTTTTCTGAGCCGTCGGTGGTAATGGCTGTCTCCGCCTGGGTAGCCACCTCCACCAGGTAAACATTCCGGTCTTTGTAGATGGCTTTGAATTTTTTGTCCGGAGATTCATAGGTGGTGAACTGCCGGCCGCGTTCCGGCATTCCGGCCCGACGGCCAAAGGGCAGGGGTGGCTGTTCCTGGGCTTTTCCTATTTCAGTGATTTTTTTGCTCTTAAGGTCAAAACGCCACTGCTTTCCGTCTCGAGCAAATTCCAGGGCCTGGCCATCATCTTTCCAGGTTACCCTCAGGGCCCCTGATTTTACGGCTTCTCTTATTTCCTTGGAAATTTTTTCGTAGCGGTCATAATTGGGGTAGGTTTTGAGCCGGTCCTGGGGTAAAGCCAGTCCGGAAAAAACAAAAATAACCAGGAGCAGGAAAAGAAGGTATCTGGCCCAATTTTTATTTCCGGCCATTTCTTTTCTGATCGGGCTTTTCATGTTTCCTCCGTTTAGTTATGGTATTTTTTTATAAGAAAAAAATTATACTCAGCTGTCAGGAAAAAAGCATCAAAAATTTATCGGAAACGACGGCAGAAAGACCTGAAGGAAGCCAGGAGGGAAGCAAAAATGTTGGCCGGCCTCAGTTGACAACCAGCCTGCTCTAAATTAAACTTATTAAGAATTTTTCATGGCCCGTTAGCTCAATAGGTAGAGCAGCGGACTCTTAATCCGCGGGTCGAAGGTTCGAGTCCTTCACGGGTCATTTCTTTTTTAAGGAGGGAAAATTGCGGGGAAAAGGTGCTCTGGCCATCCTGCTTCTGGCGGTGGTGGTCATTTATTTTGTCTATTTTATGAAAACAGAGAAAAAAGCCCCGGTGGAAGAAGACATCTCCCGGTTCAACCAGACTAAAGCCGAGCTAACTTCTGTCAACCTGGAGCAGTTAAGCCGGGCCGTGCAGGAATGGATGTCTGAACATGAAGGTCAGGTGCCAGAAACATTAAAAGAACTCCAGGGCGGGCGCAGCTACGGGCTAAGCCTGACTGACGGCTGGGGAAGGGACATCCGCTACCAGAAATTATCTGACAACGGTTTTGAACTGCGCTCGGCCGGGGCGGACGGGAAATTTCAGACCGAAGACGACATCGTCAAGACTTATTGAACCTGCTTAGGCCGGGCCGCAAATAATCTGTTTGTCTTGATATCTGGCACGAAATCTGCTATATTCCTTTTCTGTTCTGTCATCCCAATTATGGAGAAGGAGAAAACTTCTTTGAAAGAAAGCAAGTTTGACAGCAAGTTTCGTTTTGTCATAGTGGCGGCGCAGAGAGCCAAACAGCTTTTAAAAGGCGCTCAGCCGAAAATTAAATCCAAACATAAAAGTCCGATTCGGGTAGCAGAGGAAGAGGTGAAAACCGGAGCCGTCCAGTACGAAATATTGCCTTTTACCAGAGAAGAGGGCCAGGAAGAAGAACTGATTCTGGCTGAGCCCGTTCCGCTGGAAACAATAGAAGCCGAAGCAGCTGAAGAATTAGAAGGTCAGGAAGAAGGTTTTGAAGAAGAGGAAGCAGAAGAAGAGGAAGAATTTGAGGAAGAATTAGAAGAGGAGGAAGAAGAATTTGAAGAGGAAGACGAGTAATTACTTTCTCTAACAGCCTTGATCATCTGGACATAATCTGTCGTTAAAAAATCCTTCCGCGAAAAACCAAGCTGCCGGGCCAGTCTGACTAAATCGCTGCGTTTACCTTCAAGCTCCATAAAACAGCCGGCTTCGCTTTCGTCCAGACAGATTTTTACCCGGTCTTTCCTTAGCAGCATTCTTTTCTTGCGGTACTCAAATATCTGCTTCAGCCCGAGTTTCTTGAGGATTTTTTTAAAGTGCTTGAAATTTTTTATTTCGGTTTCTAATTCTTCTCTGATTTTAAAAGACCTGGACTGGAGCGGCTGGCCTTTAAAAGTCAGGAAGGCTTTTTTGCCTACGACCCTCAACCTGAGAGCCTGTTTGTTTTTGGTCAGACGCTGGTCGGGAAAATCGTAAAAAATATTCTGTTCCCGGTAAAAATCTTTTTCTACCTGGCAGCCGAGAGCCAGGAGTTTTTCCTTGATAGCCTGCAGGTCATCAACCTTAATTTTGGCTTCAATTTCTAGCATTTGACCTCACTTACTCAGTACTTTCTCCGGAGAACAAAGTCAGCCATTTTCAGGAGTGAAAGAGAATAGGGGGTAGCGGGCAGGTGGTTGATAGATTCTTTGCTCTTTTTTACCAGCTTTTCTGCCTGGTCGTAGGCCTGTTGTAAGGCACCGGTCTGGTTGAGCAGCACAAAAAGTTCTTTCAGGTGACCATGGTTGTTTCGGCTTTTTTCCACCAGTTGTCTGAGCTTATTTTTATCTCTGGTAGAAGCTGCTTCTCTGGCCAGGATAAACGGCAGGGTCATCCGGCCTTCACGCAGGTCAGAAAAAGCTGGTTTGCCCGTCTCTTCAGGTGAGCCGGTGATGTCTATCAAGTCATCAACCACCTGGAAAGCCAGGCCCAGGTTTTTCCCGTAGGCGGACAGCGCCTTTTTATCTTTCGGCCGGGCGCCAGCCAGCTCGGCAGCTACCAGACAGGTGGCTTCAAAGAGACTGGCAGTTTTACTTTCAACGATGTACCAGTAAGTTTTTTCTTCCAGGTTGAAATTAAAGGCATGGGCCAGCTCTTCTGCTTCGCCCTCAATCATTTTTTCTGTCACCCGGGTCAGGCAATCAGTGATCTTTGGTGAAATGGCTCTGACCGAAGCGGCTATGGACCTGATAAAGAAAAAATCACCCAGCAGCAGGCTGAACTTTTCTCCGTAAGCCGCAGCCATGGTTTTTTCCCCTCTTCTGGTAGCTGAACCATCAATGATGTCGTCATGGATCAGACTGGCGGTGTGAATGGCCTCCACGGCCGCCGCAGCAGCAATTCTTTTCTTTCCCCTGTAACCCAGCTGAGAGGCAGCCAGTAGAAGGATTCCCGGTCGGATGAGTTTTCCGGGTTTTTGGAAAGCCGCCCGGGCCATTTTCCTGATGGCCGGGGAAGCACTGTCTGCCCATCTGGAGAGGTAAACCTCCACCTGTCGCAAATCCTTTCTGACAGGAGACAAAATCTCAGAGAGAGACACAGGCTCTGAGCTTTTCTTTAGACCGGGCTTTTCTTTAAAATTCATCTGGCTTATAAAGTTGGGTTAGTTTTTTTAAATATTAACACCGGCTCAATCTTTTTTCAATCTGAAGAAACGAAA
>JBBIRN010000098.1:0-8304 GCA_037441785.1 Candidatus Aminicenantota bacterium
AGCTGGGGCGGGCTGGTGGTGAGCTTTCTTTACCGCTGGCTTTTTAAGTAAAAAAAAGACAGCCGGTAAAGTTTTAAGTTGAATAAATTCCTTTAGGCTGCGTGGTAGTAAACTATACCCGGGCTTTTTCCTAAAAGCATACAGGGAAAAATAGGTCAGCTACCATAGGGATAAATCAGAAATAAGGCAAGAGTATAAATAAATACGAAAGACCAAATAATCAATCTCAAAGAGTTTAACCCTTATTATTTTAATAGCTGCCGCTTTTCAGCTAAAAAATTCATCACTGTGTTTAATTCCCGAAATGCTGATGAGGTAAATTAACTAACTAACTACTTAATGATTTACAGGGCCGCGGCCTCTTTTGGGCGGCCAGGGGAAAAAGGCGCTGGTCACGGCCTTGTAGGCTTCGTAATCAGGGTTTCCCGCATATTTTTTCTCCAGCAGGGGAATACCTGACACCCGGGTCAGTAAAGTGGTAATAGTCAGGGGGCTGATGAGTCCGAGCCAGCCGTAAGACACATTAAGACCGATGATAAAAATTCCCCACCACATCAGGGCTTCACCAAAGTAATTGGGGTGCCGGGAATAGCGCCAGAGTCCGCTCTTGATAATGCGGCCCTTGTTGGCCGGGCCAGCTTTAAAGCGCTTCAGTTCCGCATCGGCTCTGGCTTCCAAAAGAAAGCCAGAGACCCAGACCAGTACCCCCAGAGAATCAAGCCAGGTCCAGCCGCCGCCCGCTGGTTGCCTGATAATGAGCAGGGCGGGCAAAATAATCAGGAACATAAAAAAGCCCTGGAGCAGAAAAATCTGGAAATAGCTGCGCAGCGGAAACCATCGTCCCCATTTCTGGCGCCAGTTGGCGTAGCGGAAATCTTCCGGTTTTCCTTTGTTTCTCTGGTAAATATGCCAGGAAAGGCGGAAGCCCCACACAGCCACCATGACCATAACCAGGACCTTACGCCCGGTTATCTGCTCGGGAAAACCAGGGCTGGTCAGCAGGGAAACCAGCAGCACCAGTAAAAAACCGGCACCCCAGGCGACGTCAACTATGGAAGCGTTTTTTTGGAGCAGGGAAAGGATAAAGACCAGGCTCAGGTAGATAAAAATGGTCAGGGCGGCGATTAAAAATATCTGGCCGGACATTTTTCATCCCCCTTGTTTTTGTTATTCAACATTTCCATTCCATGTTAACAAATCTGTCCGGACAAAAAAAGCCTTTAAGGGAAAAACCAGAAAGTAAGAAAAAAATCAGGATAAAAAGAAATTTAGTCCTTGGCCCCAGACCAGCGGCTGGCCGGAAGTAAAAATTTACGGCGCTGTCGCCCAGATGCTTTTCCTCAGACGGCCGCCAAAAGTTATTTTAGCAGATGGATAATATATGAAAGATTATTCATATGACAAGCAAATACCGACAGCGCCTGGTCCGTTGTGCACGCCAACAACGGGGGCCACGTCAGAGATAAAGGAAACTGACTTACCGCAAATTTTTTCTATTTCCCGGGCGTAGGCTTCAGCTCTTTCCGGGCATTTCACATGCACCACGGCAAAGGAATGAATCGGCTGCTGACGATGTTTTTCTTTAATCATCTTCAAAATTTTCCGGAAGCTCTGCTGGCGGCTAAAGGCTTTACCGGCGGCCACGGCCTTACCGTAAGCGTCTAAGGTGATTATGGGCTTGAGGTTCAGAATTTTAGCCAGAAGTCCCTTGGCTGCGCTAACTCTTCCTCCTTTGACCATGTACTTAAGCGTCCGGATATCAACCAGAATCTCAGTTTTTCTAACCAGGTCCTCAGCTAACTGAGCCAGCTGGTCCAGGTCTTTTCCTTTTTCCCTTTCTTCCAGCAGTCTTTTTACTATCAGGCCGTAAGCGCCGGAAATGTTTTTGCTGTCAATGATTTTTATTTTTAGGTCCGGGAATTTTTCTGCCGCCGTGCGGACCAGGTTGTAATAACCGGAAAGTCCGCTGGAAATAGTCAGAATCAGGATGGAGTCAAAATGGCTGCTCAGATAGGACAACCAGTTTTCCACTGTCTTGGCCGGAGGCACGGAGCTTCGGGGCAGGATTTCTTCTTTTTCCATCAGCCCGTAAAGTTTTTCTGGCGAGATGGTCAGTTTATCAAGGAAGACACTCTGGCCGATGTTGAAAGAAAAGGGGATAACCACCACCTGCTGGTCTTCCAGTATTTCCGGGGGCAGGTCGCAGGCAGAATCAACCACCACGGCCACCTGGCTTTTGGGTTTGAGGGCGATGCTGGCCTGCAGCTTCATGTCCTCGGCCTTGGGCTGCTGGATGGTAGCCAGGTCCTTGAGGGCATAAAAGAGCTCATCCGGCTGGTTGGTGTGCACATGAAAGCGAGCTTTTTTCTCCGAACCACCCACAATGGCTGAATCGCCAGCGGCCGTAACTACCTGTTTGATTTTTTCCAGGTCCAGGTTGTCTCCGGTTAACAGGGCTTCTGTGCAGTAGCGGTGAGAAATTTCCTCTCTGATTTTATGAGGTTTTTCCTGAAATTCCAGCTGTAGCAAATCTTCGCTGATGACATTCTTCAGGCTTCCGCGGCGGATAAAGTTAACCACACCTTCAATAAAATCAACAAACCCCTTAGCGCCAGCATCAACCACGCCGGCTTTTTTCAGGACGGCCAGTTTCTTGGGTGTTTCCTGGAGCGTCTGTCTGGCTTTTTCCAGGGAGTGCATCAACAGGTCGTGATAATCGGAAAAGCGGTGGCGGTTGCGATAAACTTCTTCCGCCCATTCTCTGATGAGCGTCAGCATGGTGCCTTCCTGCGGATGGGCAATAGAGTTGTAGGCATAGCGAACAGCGTTGCGCACTGATTCGCCAAAACGCGCCGTGCTGACTCTTATCTCGCTGCCCAGCTCGCGGCTCAGACCATAAATGAACTGAGCAAAAATCAAGCCAGAATTTCCCCGGGCGCCGGAGAGCGCGGCGTCGGCAATTGATTGTAGAGATTCTTTGATGGACTGGTGTGGCCTGGCCTGCTCCGCGATGGCCTTCATGGTGGAAGCCAGGTTGGTGCCTGTATCGCCATCTGGCACCGGGAAAACGTTTATTTTGTTGAGATAAGCAAAATCCTTAAGGATAGCTTGACCGCCGGCCAGGAAGGCAAAATAAATCCTTCGGCCATCTAAATATTTTATTTTCATGATAAAAATTTTTTCCTAGGCAAAAGTTTACTCTAACATTTTACCAGAAGATGAGGCAGATTACCATGATTAATTAAATTTATTCTGGCTGACCGTTTCTAAGATGACGCGGCAGGTAAAACATGGACAGATGCGTTTGGCCGTCGTAGAACTTCAAAGAGCCTTTTACTTTCTCCTTAATTTTCCGGTCTATCTCTTCGGCTGTGACAAAGGGGTTCAAGGACTGTCGGCCGGCCAGGAGAAATCCCCAACTGCTGTCGTAGGAAGGGATGTAAGTCTGGTAAGCAAAAACACTGGGAAAAACCTGTTGCAGGTTTTTCTTTATCCAGTAATGGTGTTCTTCTTGCCCGGGCTTGGTGGTTTCTCCCTGGGTGACCAGGAGGGCGTTGGGGTTCATCTTTTCAACCGCCAGGCGGTAAAATTCCGGGGTGTAAAGTCTGTAAGCCGGAGTGTCGGGGTAGGGTTCAGGTAAATCCATGACGATGAGGTCAAATTTTTCTTCAGTTTTCTGGATGAAATCCCAGCCATCTTCCAGGAACATCTTCACCCGCGGGTCTTCAAAGGCTCCGTCATGCCATTCCTGGAGGTAGGTCCGGGAGAATTCTATCATTTCGGCATCAATATCCACGGCCACGATGGTCAGATTCTCGTATTTTAACAGTTCGCGAATGGTGGCTCCTTCGCCCACGCCCAAAAGCAATACCTTCTCCGGGTGGGGATGAAGAAGAACGGCCGGATGAATCAGAGCTTCATGGTAGATGAACTCATCCTTCTCCGTGGATTGAATTTTCCCGTCTATAATGAGACATTTTCCCAGGCTTTCCACCTCAATAATCTGTATCCTTTGAAAAGAAGAGTGATGGTCAACCAGCACCTGGCGCACACCAAAGCAGTGGAACTGGTCAGCGGCCGCCTGGTCAACAAACCACTGGGAAAAAAGCTTGTTATCCATGGCCTCCTCCTTTGTCTGTCTGAAAAGAAGGTTTTCTTCCGCTTTTCTCTCAGTGGGCAGAATGTCAGCAAAAATGAATTAGATTGTGTGTTAGAATTATATTATAAAAAAATTGTTCACTCTGGTAAATATTTTATCTCTGGGTTTTGAACGGCGGGGAGTTCTCCTTCCCTGGATAAGAATTAGGTCTGAGCCGTCTCGGCCTCCGTAAAGAAAAAACGTGGGGCCCCGGGCTTTAATTTCAGCCCTGTAGGTGCCTGTTCATCAGCCATTTTCCCTTTTATAATTCTCTTTTCTCCACGGACATGATTAAGGACTCAGAGTTTTTGAAATCCGGAGAATATTCTCAGACTATAATGGCCATCAAAGCGGAAAATTGCCTCTTGTGCTACTGGCAGGGAAATAAGGGTCTTCTAAACAGGGAAATAAGGGTTTTCTAAATAGGTAAATTAATCAGTTGCTCACTGACTTACATCTAACTTAAATCGCTTTACCTTGCTATCTACAAATCATGTCCAGTTTACGTTGGCCAGCTGTAAACAAGCGCTGGTCTGGCGAATTGTTGTGAGCCTTTTTACTTAAAAGATTTAGTTGATTAAGTATTCGCCGCTTCAGCGGATAATCTGGTAAATTTCTCTCCAGGAACGAATGCGGAGCAAGGCTCCCACCGGTTGTTCCAGCTTTTCAATGGTGGAGTCGTATTCCTGGATGTAAACATCTCGCTTGTAAGTACCACCGGCTCGCTGTCTATCTCCGACCGTAACTGCCGTTCTGGCTTTACTGGCCATGAGCAGGTAATCAATGGCCTGGCCCTGAGCGTTCTTCAGGGCACTGCCGCCAACCGGGACACCCAGTACGGGCTGGATGAATCGGGCGTACAGGCGACCGGGTTCACCCAAACTCTGACAGGGGTCAGCTGTTTCAATGCTACCTTTTAGAGTTGAGAAATACACGATGTAGTCTGAAATGACCGGGTCTGCCCAGACTTTTTCTCCCGCGGTCAGAGCTCCTGTGCATTTATTTGCCGGAATACCTGTTTCCGTTGGATCGCCTACGTACCATTCCACGGCCGAAGTCCCGGTGGTTTTGCCGTCATCAATCAGGGCCACAAAGGAATATTTTCTGTCGGCGGGGGCCCGTTCGTCCCCACCGGTGCCAAAATAAAGCCGCGGATAGTTAGAACCGGAAGTAGCTGCTCCTAGCCAGATGGCCGGCTTGGTGATGATGGGGTAGAGGCAACGGTCTGTATAAATTGTAGTCATTGACCATTTTGACTCATTTCCACCGCTGCAGTCAAGCTTCCACAGACGGCCGTCAAGGTCGCCAATGTAAACGTATTCAATGATTCCGTCATTGTTAATATCCACGGCGTTGGGAGAGCCCGTCAAAGACACGTAGATGTTGGTAAAAGGATGGCCTGAGTTTTTAGAACTGCTTGAGTCTAAGTCCTAAATCTGGTTAGCATAAACGACCTGACCATTATCAATTCTAACCACAGCCAGAGTATTGCCCACATAAAGCAGCGAAGCCGGGTCATACCCTGAGCCCATGATGGCTACCCAGGTTGGACCGCTGGAAAGGTTAACCCGGGCGATGTAGGGAACTGACCAGGTTTGGCCGTTGGTAAAATAATATTTTGTATTTTTACCCGATCCCACCTTGAGATAGTTTCCAGCAAATTCCCACATGGGAATGGGGTTAAGAGGGTCGGTGACATCAAGGGCAAAATAATAATAAAAAGTGCTGTTTTTCATTCCTGAGTAGCCATCGGGTTGCGTCCCTTTTCCTTCGCCCTGTCCACAGACCAGAACTGTTCTCCACTGGTTGTTGATGTAAACATCAGCCACTGAAGGAGAACTATCTACATAAACTTTTCTGGAAAAATAGCGTAGATTTCTGGCGGCATCAACTGGCCACATCTCTTTAAGTCTGGATAACAGGTTATATGGTATGTAGCCCCAGAGTTCTTCGCCGGTAGAGGCATCAAAACAGTGAAGCATGCCGTCGTTAGCACCAACATAGATAACTTTCTTCCTGGAAGCCAGGGCAGCCTTAAACTCGGCATAACCTGAGCCCATGATTCTCGGGTCATCATCAGGGGGGCCTACCACCGCCGGGGTAGAGTGGTTGATATCTCCTAACTTCCAGTAGCGGTCAAATCCTCGGACAAAGGCAATGAGACCGGCGGCATTATTTTGATAATCCTGTAGATACTTGTTCAACAAATCAGCGTTAGCTATGTTAAAATCAACTCTTTCTAGGGGCCCGGCCTTAGGTGAGTTTCTGTTGATGGCGGTATAAATTGTTCGGGATGCCGGCGAGCGGGCGTCAAGCATCTCTCCAGCATCCCAGAGGAGTTCTACGCCCTGGGCTAACCAGCGTCCCGTGTCAGAACTAAGATCAGAAGAAGTTACCGTCCGCAAGTTAGAATAGCTATTGGTCAGGGCAGTCATTCCGGTCACGTCATAAGCCCGCAGATGCCCTTCCCAGCCTGGATAGACAAAAGAGGCGGCAATTATCAACTTGCGGTTCTGGCCGCTGCGGTCAATGACTTCAGTGGCCACAGAAGACCGGGAATATTCTCTTCTTCCGACATAAGTAAATTCTATAGTTAGCTGCCTGATCAATGGGGTATCGTAGGAAGCATGTTGGTATTCAGCCATCTGATCTTCTGGGGCAGTTAAAATGGCTTTCCACCTGAGGTCAGCTCCAAAGTAGTCAAAAGAGAACCATTGAGAATCAGAAAATGGTCTAATGTCAGAGCCGGAAAAAGTCTTGTATGGTTCCCAGTGCTGACCGCCGTCGTTGGAGAGAAAATATTGAATTTGCAGTCCGGTGGCACTTCCTTTAACGCCTTGGTTGAGGTTAACTATTCTGGCTTTAGTTATTGAATAACGACGGGGGTCAATCAATCCGGCAGCCACATTGGTAGAAATGGCTTCTCCATAAAGAGTGTATACTCCGGCCAGCTGGTTGATAATCAGATAGTAGTCGCCGGAATGGTTGGCGTCAGCCAAGATTAAATCAGTATCTCCGTCGCCGTCATAATCCAGCATGCAGCTCATATCCACATCATAATAAGGTGGAATTATGGGATTACAATCGTTAAGGCATTTAAAGCTCCAATTTATTTCATAATAAATATTCCCTTCTTCATCAGTCATCTCAGTTCTGCCCATGTTTTTAAATATCCACATATGAGCCTTGTTCCCTGCATTCCAGGCATCTGTGCTCCCAAAGATATCCGGCCGTCCGTCTTTTTTAAAATCGGTAACAGACAAGGCCACTGTTCCAGTACAGCTGGGGTCTGGAATAGGTATCTCGCTGCGGGTAAAATGACCGGTGCCATCATTTTGGTAATAAGCTAAATAGGGCCAGCCATTAACGGAGCCAGCTACCACGTCTATGTCGCCGTCCAGGTCAAAATCAGCGGCCGCCACAGCAGAGGTTCCCCGGTCAGTATAACCGCCTGGAGTTGGTGCTGTATAGCCTGTCCTCTGGTCATAGGCCAGCTCAGAAATTTCCCAGTTATCAAGAGACCACCGGAGCTTTCCAGGGTTTCTCATCAAGAAAATTTTATCCTGGCTGGCTACCAGAACATCAGGGTCACCGTCTTTATCAATGTCCACGGTATAGAGATGGTTAGCCGCCCAGTTGCAGTAGATGCCAGCAGCCTGAAACTTCGCTGTGAAGTTAAGATTACGGGAGTCGGTCCGGGGATAAAAGATTGGGTCTGTGTTTGTCCCGCAATTGATGTACATTACGGCTACAAAGTTATTGTAAGAGAAGCTGTCACTCCCATTCTTGTAGAAGAAAAAGTCTAACAGGCCGTCTCCGTTATAATCTCCTACTGTGATGGAAGCCGGACCACAGGTCAGACCGGTATCAAAAACCTTGGTTTCATCAACTTTAAAGACTATGCCATCATCATCCACACCATCGCCGTTTCCGTCATAATATTGATTCCTTATGAGAACCAACCGGTAATTATTTCCTATGTCAAGACCTATCAGGTCAGGTTTACCATCACCGTCAAAGTCGCCAGCATCGGCCACGTAGATTTTAGCCCCCATACCTGTTGGTTGGGTGATGCTAAAATTAGCTCCGAGATAATTGAGGGATACAGGCCCGGATGGCCAGTTGGCTACTGAAGAATTTACCTTATCTTTGTAATCGTCTGTTTT
>JBBIRN010000099.1:0-8165 GCA_037441785.1 Candidatus Aminicenantota bacterium
TGCTGGTCGGTTCGCCTAATCCTTTTGATTATGATTTCAACCACAACTGGACGGCCCTCATCTTTGCTCTAGAACAGGAAAACGTGGGCATTACGGGCGAAGGTGGGGTGATTGATGGGCAGGGATTTACAGTGGCTAACAATCTGGTGGATTTGATTCACAAGGGCCTGGTCAAAGACCCGCTGCGCAACGACCGACCTCGGGAAACTATCAGGCCGCAGAACATTTATTTCTGGCGCTGCAAAAATGTTCGGGTAGAAGGCATTACCCTGAAGGACCCGGCCAGCTGGAACCAGCAGTACGACCAATGTCAGGACGTGGTCATCAAAAACCTTATCATTGACAGCAAATCCTACTGGAATAATGATGGCGTGGACATTGTCGACTGCGACAACGTGGAAGTGGCCAACCTTTACATTGATGCCGCCGACGACGGCATCTGTCTGAAATCGCACGACGAAAAAGCGGTTTGCCAGAATGTTTACATCCATGATAATGTCGTTCGCACCAGCGCTAACGGTATCAAGTTCGGGACAGCTTCTCTGGGGGGCTTCAGGAATGTCAGAATAATTGACAATGTGGTCTATGATACTTACCGCTCGGCCGTAACTTTTGCCGCCGTAGACGGTGGTTTTGTGGAGGACGTGGTGGTGGACCGGCTGAAGTCCATCAACACTGGGAACGTCATTTTCCTGAGGATAGGTGAGCGCTGGCGGCCCGGCAAGAAGGGTCGGATGCGAAATATTTCCATTTCCAATGTTTATGCGGAAGTTCCGGCCACCAAGCCGGATGCCGGCTACAATTATGAAGGACCCTGGGAACACCAGCCGCGGAACGTTTCGCCCTCATCTATCGTCGGGCAGCCGGATGCTTTTATTGAAAATGTAACTCTCAAGAACATTGAAATCCATCACCCTGGCGGCGGCGACCCCAATTTTGCCCGCGTTAGTCTGGATGAGCTGGACAAAGTTCCGGAACTACCGGCCAGCTATCCTGAGTTTTCCATGTTTAAGGAGCTTCCGGCCTGGGGATTTTATGTCCGCCATGCCCGAAATATTACCTTTGAAAATGTAAAGCTGGTGGCGGCGAAAAAGGATTATCGTCGGGCCATCGTCCTGGATGATGTCCATAACATCAGAATTGAGGGACTTAAAGTGGAAGAGCCAGGTCCGAAAAAAGACCCGGTTTATGCCTTCCGCTCGACTGAGGTGCGAATTGTGAAATAAAACGGCTGGTTTAGTAGCTGATGCTCATGGAGAAGCCGCTGCTGCCGCTGCCAAACCTGGGGTTGACCACGTTGCTGAAGATGGAGCCAAAAGAATAGCTGATGCCCACTGAAAAGAAATAGTTGTAAGAGGTGGCTAACTGCTTTCTCATGAGCAGCACATCTTCCCAGGAGGCACCGGCTTTAGCTATGGAAATCAAATCATGGATGCGGGCATAACCCCCGTAGAGGTTAAGGGAAAAGCCCCGGAACAGCCGGATGGATAAGTCGTTATTGAATTGAATCCGGTATTTACTGAAATCATGGAAATAATGCGAGCCTTCTACTGAGGTGCTGATGGTTCCCCATTTTTGCTTTAATTCAAGAGTCAGGGACAGGTTATCACGCACCAGAAATTGTCTGGTTTTATCAAAGATGGTTTCTTCCCGATAATAGGCTGGCCCCAGGTCTAAGCTGTAAGTTAGCCTAAGCTGGCGTCGGGTTGATTGAGAATAAGGGAAAATGTTGTATTCCAGAGCTGGGGAAATGGAGGCGGCCAGCTTTATATTCTGGTAGGTTGAGCTGGTCACGTTGACAAAGGAACCCACAGACCAGTGTTCCCCCAGACTCTTGGCTACCAGTACCCGAAAACTTCCGCCGTATGAAGAACTGATGAAGCTCATATCTTCATAATCAAAAGAATTCCGGTAATAGCTTCCGCTTAAGGAAAGTCTTATCTTCCATTCCGGGGTAACGCGGTTGGCCGAGAAGTTTCCGTAAAGACTGTCATAAGAAAAGCTTTTCTCTCCGTTAAGGAAACTATTGGTGCTCAGGCTGAAAACCCAGAAATTCCAGGGGTCAACTACGGCCGTGGGTTTGACTTCTTCTTCCAGCCTGATTTTAAGTTTGCTGGCTTCTGGCGTCCGACCGGCATAAGGAATAAGACCAAGCTTTATAGTCCGGACCAGTTCTTTCTGCAGAAGTTCGGGCTCAGCGTTTAAAGGTAAGACAAATTCAGCCGCATAATTTTTCCCCGCCAGTTCTTTCTGTCCGGTAAATTTTACCTTAAATACTTCCTGCCCTTCGCTCAGGCTCCGGCTTATTTCCACGAGCACGTTGGCCTGCTCCCTCTCCTTAACAAATGTAACAAAAGGTATGGCCTGGCTAAAAGCCTCGGCTGAACCGAAACCAGGCTCAACGTAAACCAGCAATTTCTCCACCAGGTATTTATCCTGGTTTTCCTGGGCCATTAACGGGCGGCTGAAAATCAGGCTTAAGAAAACCAGTGCTAAGCTCAAACAAAGAAATAATGACCAGCTTTGGCCAATTCTGCTCGCCTTGTGGAAATTGCTCTGATTAACGACCGCTTTATGGATATAATTTTTCTTCATTTTTTCTCTCTCCACAAGATGGCCTTGATTCCCATCATGACCACTTATTTCTCTGTTTCTGAAAAGATTTAAAGCCTTTATCATCTTTGTGGTTTTTTTGCGCATTGGCTTAATCTCCAATCATGATTTGAATGCCGCCGCTGCTCAAGGAACCAAAACGCGGGTTGACCACGTTGGTAAAAATTGACCCAAAACTATAGCTGAGGCCCACAGCCAAGAAATAGTCATAACTGGTGGCCAGCATTTTTCTGCGGAGCAAAACTTCTTCCCAGGAGGCACCACCCTTCGGTAAAGAAAGCTGGTCGTGTACCAGCGAAGCACCGCCAAAAACATAGGCATTAAGTCCTTTAACCAGGTTGAGAGTGATGCTGCTAAAGGTAGAAAGATTGTGCTTGCTGAAATCATGGAAATAGTGCGAACCTTCAACAGACATACTTATGCTGCCCCATTTTTCCCGGAGTTCCAGGGTAATGCCCAGAGATTCAGAAAGAAGCGTTTCCTGCGTTTTATCGTAAAGAGTTTCTTCATAATACTTAGCGTAAGAAGGCCCGATTTTGTAGAGAAAACGCAGTTGTTTACGGGTGGAGGCGGAATAAGGAAAAAGGTCGTATTCTATGGCCGGAGCCAGGTTCAAGCGCAGACGGTAATTGCTGTAAGTGGAGGATAAAGCAGAGTAAAAAAAGCCCGCTGACCAGTGTTGGCCAAGGCTTTTAACCAGCAATCCACTGCCGTTGTAACTTCTGGTGCTGGATTCCAGGTTCTGGTCCTCGTAAGTGTAGCGGTCGTGGCTGTAGGAAGCGCTCAGGGTCAGGTTGAACTTCAGGTCCTGGGTTACTTTGTTGGCGGAGAATGAACCACGGATGGATTCATAGGCATGAGATTGTTCTCCTCTAAAATAGCCTCCAGTGCTTACACTGAAAACCCAGGACTTCCATCGGTCAGCAACTGGAGCAGGTGCGGCCTCGGCCGTTTTATAATCAACCCGGATTTTCTGACTTATAGGTGTCTGGTTGACATAGGTCATCAGTCCTATCTTAATTACTTCAGTTAAGCCAGCCCTGATTTCCTCTTCAGTATCGGTTTGGTGAGAGAAATATTTCAAGACCTCATCCTGACCAGCAAAACGATTCTGACCGAGGAAAGTCAGGGTGTATTCCCGTCCCCCGCTACCGGTGCGCAGGGTAGTAATCAACACGTGAACGTCTGCTTCTTTTCTTTCCCTTACATAATTAACGAAAGGAATTTCTGTTTTTATGTAATCCAGGTCGCAGGAGCTGCAATCTATGTAAACTTTAGGAGCGGTTTTTTTCAGTTGTTCAAGGTCCTGGCTGGAGGGAGCAGCTTTCTCCTGGGCAAAGAGTCTAAGGCTGAAACATAAAGCGAAGGCAATTAACATAAAAGTAAAAAATCTTCCTGGCTTCGGCAGGCCAGGAGATTTTAGCTGTCTTTTGGGGGACATAACTTTCGGACGCTTATTTTTCTTCATGCCTATCTCCTTTTTGGGTTTAACTTGCTCAGTTAAATCCCCTTTATAGGACAAATCTAATAATTGGCCTGGTTTGGCAATTTTTTTTACCCTTAATTATACGATTTAAACAGCTTAAATGTTACAGTCAAAAGAAAAAAAATTCTAAGGGAAAATATTTATTCTCTGCCTCTTCCAGGAGAGCCTTGGGCTCTAAGCCGGCAAGGAGTAGCTTCATCCCTCGCTGCTCAGAATTTCCTTTCTCAGTTTTTAATCTTTCTGAGCAGCACCTTTTCCAGCTTTAAGGCGTTGTTGTTAGCTATGGAAGTAATCTTAAACCGTAGCAGGTGTTTTCCCGGGGTAATTTCCACCTGACCCAGGCTATGGGTAGTTGGGAAGTAGATGGAAGGTGAAGGTTCTGACTCGCCTTTGACGACCACCCGGTCATCTATTTCTACCAAAAAGGAGCTCTTCCCGCCCCACTGCCAGGCGTAGGAAGCCAGCAACTCGTAAGTGCCGCCCTGGTCAAGCTCAAATTGCCACTCTGGATAATCGTTCACGTTCTGCCAGTTGGTCAGCATGGTCGTGCGGTAAAAGTAGTCAAGGTAAGCACGCTGGCCCATCTGGGATTTTATTTCCGAAAGGTAAACGGGCAGCTCCAGCTGGCCGTCTGAGGTTGGTTTTATCTGATAAGGAATCGCCTGGGGTTGTCCTTCCACTTCCACTACCACCACCGTGGCCACGTTGTCTATCGGCTCTTCTGGCAGGTTAATCAGCAGGTCGTTCCCCTTTCGCCCGTAATTCAGCTTTTGCTGAGTGGCCAGAAAATAGACCTTTTGCACCTTATTCTTTAACCCGGGCAGAAGAAGTTTTTTATCCGGGGGCCAGCCCATAACATGGATAAAAAGCCTGTTTTCTTTGACGGTGCAACGCCCAAAAAAGGGCAGCTTTTCAAAAATGCTCGGCTGGCATCCGTAAATAGCTTCACCGTTGACCTTCAGCCAGGCGCCGATTTGCTTTAGCCTTTCCACAAACTCGGGCTGGATGGTGCCGTCCGGTCTGGGCCCGATGTTCAACAGAAAATTTCCACCCTTGCTGGCAATTTCTACGAGCTGCCGGATAAGCTGAGGCGCGTTGCGGAATTCGGTTTCATAATGGTTGTAACCCCAGCCATTGAAATTCATGGTCATGCACACTTCCCAGGGCCTAAGGGTGCCATCTGCGTTCCGCCAGCCGGTGGCCGGTACGTAGTTTTCTGGCGTGCCGAAATCGCCTAGGCCCGGCGCCCGGTTAAAAAGCCGGTCGTTTATCAGAATGTCTGGTTTAAGCTGTCTTAGCATCTGTCCAATTTCCAGGGCCTCGTAATCTTCGTTCTTATGTTCCCATTCGCCGTCAAACCACATAATCACTGGCTGGTATTTTTCTACCAGTTCCCGCAGCTGGTTCTTCATGTAAGCTACGTAGCGTTTAAAATCAGCACCCGCGGCCGGGCGGTCTTTTTCCCAGCTCCGCCGCGGCAGGTAATCTGGATGATACCAGTCCATGATGGAGTAATAGAAACCAATGGGCAGGTTTTCTTGCCGGCAGGCCCGGACCAGCTCTCCCAGCAAGTCCCGTTTTATTCTGGCACCCATAGCGTCGTTTTCCGTGTAAGCGCTGTCAAAAAGGCAGAATCCATCGTGGTGTTTAGAAGTGATAACAATATATTTGACGCCAGCTTCCTTGGCCAGCCTGACCCATTCCTCGGGATGGTAGTTTACGGGGTTAAAACTTCGGGCGTATTTCTGGTATTCCGCCCAGGGAATGCGCAAAAGTTCTCTGGCCCATTCTTCCCGGCCGATTTGAGCGTAAACGCCCCAGTGAATGAACAGGCCGAACCTGGCTTCCTGAAACCATTTCAGGCTGGACTGAACGGCCTGGCTTTTAGCCGGCGCCTCAGCCGCCAGAAAGCTCGTTGAGCTCAAAAGCAAAAGGAGCGAAAAAAGCACTGAAAAAGTTAACCTTAAATTTTGAGAAGCATTTCTTAGCTTTTTTTGTCTTTTCTGGTTTTCCAGCCTGAGGTTCTGTTTTATTACTTTTTTCATCTTTAAACCTCCGGGAAAATTTTTCGGTGAGAAAAATTAACCGTCCGGGCACGTCATAATGTTAGCAGAAAACAGAGGCTGAAATCACCCGGTTTTATTTTCTTCTTCACTTTTTAAAAAGAGAAATCACGCAGCCAAAAGAAGGTGGCCTCTATGTCCAAACCAGAATTGTTGACCAGAATGTTTGAGGTTATCGGCGATGCGCTGGGCCTGGATTTTTTTCAGCTGGTGGCTTTTGATTACCGGGAACGTCCGTTCTTCCAGCAGCAAAAAGGTCTGCGACCCGAAATAGGTGAAGAAGAGAGGAATAATCTGATCAACAGAGCGCTTTCCAGGCAGCAGTTAGTCTGCGAGAAATTTAACCATGGCCGGGAAGTGCTGGCTGGCTGTTTTCCTTATGTGGAGAAAAACAAGCTTTACGGCTATGCCTATTTTGAAAAAAAATCACCGGATTCCAACGCTAATCTTGAAGAGCTGAACATCATTCACTCTGCCTTTCCAGTTTTAAGGATAATTGCTCAGAACGGCCGTCCTCCCGAAGAAGTAAAGCTTCAGGCGGCCAGCCAGGTGCTGGAATTTTTAGGACTGAGCCAGTCCTTCAGGTTAATCAGGCAGATGGTAGAGAAGGTGAAGGATGTAAATTCTCCGGTGTTGATTACCGGCGAAAGCGGAACAGGAAAAGAACTGGTGGCCCGTCTTATCCATCACTCCGGGCGTCGCGGCTCCGGGGAGTTTGTGGCTGTCAACTGCAGCGCCATTCCTGACACCCTGCTGGAGAGCGAGCTTTTCGGTTATGTTCGGGGGGCCTTTACCGGCGCCCTGCGGGACCGGCCCGGTCTGCTGGAAGAAGCTAACGGCGGAACTTTTTTTCTGGATGAGGTGGCAGACCTTTCTTTACCCCTCCAGGCCAAGTTGCTGCGGGTCCTTCAGGAAAAGGAGGTGCGGCGAATCGGAGAAAACCGCAGCCGCCGCCTGGACGTCCGCTTCATCAGTGCCACCAATAAAAACCTGGAGCAGGAAGTGAACCTTGGCCGCTTCCGGCAGGACCTTTATTTCCGGCTAAAAATTATTTCCGTTGAAATCCCCCCGCTCCGACAGAGGCCAGAAGATATTCTCGTCCTGATAAATCATTTTCTGGACCGCTACTGCCAGGAGATGGGCCGGAGCCGGAGCTTTTTCTCACCCGAGGCCCTGGAACTGCTGATGAAATACGACTGGCCCGGGAACGTGCGGGAACTGCAGAACGAAATTCAGCGTGCCCTGGTGCTGGCTGGAGACCGCCTGGTCATTGAGCCGGAGTTTTTGTCTCCAGCGGTGCAGAAGGCGGCCGAAAGTCCGCTTAAAAACGCTTGGGATTACTACCAGGCCCGGGCTGAGTTTGAGAAAAAATTTCTGGGCGAGGCGTTGCGCTATTTTAATTACCACCGGGCCCGAACCGCGGCCGCCATCGGCCTCACCAGACAGGGGCTTTTTCGCCTGTTAAAAAAGTACGGCCTGGACCGGGTCCGGAATTAAGTTGAATCAAGGCTGGTTTTTTGTTATTTTTATCTGGACATGGAAAAAAGAAGCCAAGAGGAAAAGGTTTTTCAGCTCATCTGCCCGCACTGCGGGGCTAAACTCTGGGTGGATGTAAACCTCCGGGAAATCATCCAGTCGGAGAAAGGCCAGAAAAAGAAAGCTTCTTTTGATGAGCTTTTAGAAAAAGAGAAGAAGAAAGCGGAAGAAATCAGCCAGAAGTTTGAATCAACGGTTGAGCTCCGGCAGAAAAAACTGGAAAAAGCCAAAGAAGCTTTTGAGAAAGCCCTGAGCCATTTAGACGAGCTGGAGCAGGAAATAGAAGAAGAAAAAGAATCAGACCCGGAAAAAGACAACAAGAAGTAGCATACCGATGATTTTCCGATTAGTCGGTTTGGTTAGCTTGAAAAATAAAAATATTTAAAAAAGGGCTGGTTCTAATAATTTTATTGGCTCATCCGGCTATGTTGTGGATAAAAATTAGAGATTACTTTTTCCTTAGACCC
>JBBIRN010000100.1:0-8131 GCA_037441785.1 Candidatus Aminicenantota bacterium
AATTTTTAAAAATCTGAACCTTTTCCTCTTGTTTTTCGTTTATAAGGGTGAGAAGCTGATTATGAAAACGCAGCTTCAAGCCTGACTTTTGCTTTTCTGGAGGAAAACATGGGCGGTAAAAATAAGCTTTCATACCTTAGGTTTAAAAAGTTTCTGGCCTCTTGTTTGTGGCCCTCATTCTGATTGTCACAGCTTCAGCCTGCGAAGAATTTATTGACTCCGGCTATCGTTTTGAAGAACCTTTTTCTAAAACGGTCACTATCAAAGAAGCTGGCTCTTTTTCTTTGGAGAACATCAACGGCTCCGTCACCATTACCAGCTCTCCGGCTCTGGAAGTTTCCATCAAAGCCACCAAGTACGCCCGCTGGCGGAAAGAAGACCTGAACAAAATCAGGATTGAGGTGGTGGCCGGCGAAAAATCGGTCAAAGTTGACACCGTCTACGAAAAAAGAAACCTCGGGGCCAAAGTGGATTACGAAATTGTTGTGCCTGAAGGCATGGCTCTAGAGCTGGTCAGAACAGTAAACGGCCGCCTCTCTGTTTCCGGCCAATTTGAAAAAGCCACCCTGCGCACGACCAACGGAAACATCAGGGCGAACGGGGAGATTAAGTACCTGGAAGCCGGGACCACCAACGGCGGCCTGGATGTGGAGCAGGTTAAAGGTCGCCTGGACCTCAGAACCACCAACGGAAGCATCCGGGCGGAACTTGATGAATTGACCCATGACCTAAATGCCCGGACGACCAACGGCAGCATCAGGCTGGTTATCAAGAAGCAGCCTGATGGTTATCTGAGAGCCCGGACCACTAACGGCAGCATCAGGGTGGAATACCCGGTGACCATGGAAGGCGAGATTTCCCGGCGTCGGGTGGAAGGGCGCCTGGGCAGCGGACAGGGGCCGCAGGTTGAACTCCACACCACCAACGGCTCCATAACCATAAGCCGGCAATAGTATGGAATAATGAGATAGATTCAGGACTTTTGTATACTGTCTCAGGCAAAGGGAGAGATTTCGCGGAGCTTCTTGATCACCTGGGGCACGACTTCCAGCACATAATCCACTTCTTCTTCCGTGTTGTATATGCTCAGCGAGAACCGGACTGTGCCGTGGGCAAAAGTAAAGGGCAGGTTCATGGCCAGAAGCACGTGCGAGGGTTCCAGCGACCCGCTGGAGCAGGCAGAACCGGTTGAGGCGCAGATGCCATAATCGCTGAGCAGCAGCAAAATTGACTCGCCTTCTACGAACTCAAAGCTGATGCTCAGGGTGTTGGGCAGGCGGGGGGAGCGGCTGCCGTTTACCCGCACGTTGGGAACTCTTTCCACCAGTCCCTTTTCCAGTTTATCCCTGAGTTTGGCCACGTAGGTGTTTTCTTTTTCCAGGTTGGCCACGGCCAGTTCCGCGGCTTTTCCCAGGCCGATGATGTAGGGAACGTTTTCCGTACCAGCCCGGCGGTTTTTCTCCTGGTGTCCACCCATCAGGTAGGGCACAAATTTAACCCCTTTCCTGACATAAAGCACGCCAATGCCCTTGGGCGCATGCAGTTTATGCCCGGAAAGCGAAAGCATGTCAATTTTTGTGCGGGAGAGGTTGATGGGAATTTTACCCACGGCCTGGACAGCATCGGTATGGAAGAGCACGCCCTTTTCCCGGCAGATTTCCGCTGCTTGCTCCACTGGAAAGATGACTCCGGTTTCGTTATTTGCCCACATGATGGAGACGATGGCCGTATCCGGCGTGATAGAATTTTTGAGCTCTTCCAGGTCAATCATGCCCTCCTGGTCAACTTTTAAGTAGGTTACCCGGTAACCCTGGGTTTCCAGGTACTTGCAGAGGTTGTAGATGGCCGGATGTTCCACCGCGGTGGTGATGAGATGTTTTTTGTCAGGGAAGGCGCGCAGAGCGGAATAGATGGCTGTAGAATCGCTTTCCGTGCCGCAGCTGGTGAAGATGATTTCCTCGCTATCGCAGCCCAGCATGGAAGCTACCTTGGCCCGGGCTTGCTCCACGTGTTTTTTCACCTGGCCCCCGAACTGGTGCATGCTGGAAGGATTGCCGTAAAGTTCGGTGAAAAAAGGCTCCATGGCTTCTTTAACTTCCGGGCTAACCATGGTGGTGGCGTTGTTATCAAAATAAACAATTTTGTTCATCGGTTTTACTCCTTAACCTGAACCAGGCTCTGAGCCAGTTTCTTTGCTTCTCGCCTGGCCTTCGTGCCGACGTTTTTTCGGGTGATGTTTTTTCCTTTGGCTCGCCCCTCAGGAAAACTGTTTTCTAACGAGCTTAAACTCGCCAGCATTTTTCTTCTCGGCCTCAAACCAGGCTCACTTCAAGCTCGGGAGCCACTTTTTCTTTGAGCTCTTTTTCCACTACTTCCTTGAAAGTTTTTTCAGCCAGAGCGCAGTGCGAGCAGGCACCCAGGAACCTGACCTTGACCTTAAAGCCATCCACGTCCACCAGTTCCAGAAAACCGCCGTCTTCTTTCAGTCTGGGGTTGATGTCCTCGTTTAGCACCTTTTCAATCAGCTTGATTTTTTCTACCACCGTTAGCTCAGCATAAGGCGTTTTTCCCTTCCTGGCCCAGTAGTCGTGCAGAATCTTCTCAATGTCACCCTTGCATTTTCCACAGTTGCCGCCGGCTTTGGTGTAAAAGGTGACCTGTTCCACGGTTTTCAGGTTGTTGAGTTCTATGGCTTTCAAGATGGTTTTCTCCGAAACGCTGAAGCACTGGCAAACAATCCGGTCCTGCTCTCCGGGAAATTTTTTCACGCCTTTTTTGGTGTAGTAGTTTTCTATGGCCGCCTGCAGGGCTTCCATGCCCATGACCGAACAGTGCATCTTTTCTTCGGGCAGACCGCCGAGAAAATCAGCAATGTCCTTGTTGGTGATGCGAGCCGCTTCTTCCAGAGTCTTGCCTTTTATCATTTCGGTCAGAACGCTGGAGGAAGCAATGGCACTGGCACAGCCAAAGGTTTTGAACTTGGCATCTTCAATTACCTGGGTTTCCGGGTTAACTTTAAGGGTGAGTTTAAGAACATCACCGCAGACCAGGCTGCCCACTTCACCCACGGCATCCGGGTTTTCAATTTCCCCCACGTTTTTGGGGTTTTTAAAATATTCCATTAATTTTTCAGTATATTCCCACATTTTTACCTCTCTATCCATTTTAGATGGCAAGCTCAGGGGTGTCAATTTAAAGAAGAGACAATCTGAGGATGTATATTAATTAGGGTCTTCGGCCATCATTTTTTAGGAAAGCCAGCTTCTTTTGAGGTGGCGCCTTTTATATTTTTTGACTTTAATTCTTGAATTCTTGCCTGGCCGCGGGTTTTTGGGCTTGACGCAGTTGATGTTTTGGCCTGGGCTTAATTCTTCTGGCCCTGGCTTAACTCGTTTAAAGTGGCGTGCAGCTTTTTAACCACTTCGGAAACAGGCAATTTATCGTAAAGAATGGCGGAGGCCGTCAGGTCTTTTCCGTAAAAAGCAGCGTTAGCTTCCCGGTCTACCCGCAGCGTTCCGCCTTTCAGGGAAATACCGGCAAAAAGTCCTTTGCTTTTAGAGTAGGAATAGATTTCGGCTTCCATTTCAATGTCCGTGCTGGCTTCAGCGCTCCGGCCCACCGGACCAGCCGAGACACTCATGTCAGCCCCAAGGGTAATTTTGTTGGAGGCCAGGTTTTCTACCCCGCGACGATTTTTAAACACCAGCACCAGGTCGGCCTTTTGCATGCCTATCTGCCAGCCAATGCTGCCGCCGATGAGCTGAATAAAGAGGGGGTTGCTCCAGCTGCCGTCATCCCGCCTAACCAGCACAATACCGCGGCCATACTGTCCGCCGATGCCCCAGGCTGCTTTCACCACGCCGGGGAAGATGGCAATACCCTGGGCTTTTTCCAGAAGCCTGGCCGGGATGCCTTCTTCTTTAAGGCTGGCCAGGTCTTTGATGACGTCAATGGCCCTTTCTATTCTTTCTTCGCCGGGCCTGGAAGACGGGGAGACTTCGTTCTCTCCCCTGGGCTGAGACAGGACCAGCGAGGCAGAGGTAAAGATAGAAAATAAGAATAAAACAGGCAGGAATAGAGATTTCATTTGCCGGACATTTTTCATGGTTTTTTCCTTTCTTCTTTACAATTTTATAACCAATTCCCATCCTCAGCAACTACCGGTTTGAGAATTAATCTGTCATGGCCACGACTGGAGTAATAAGTTAACAGAAAGGAAAACGTTAAGAAGTTCAGTTGAATGATTATCAGTTCTGGTTTTCTAAACCTTAAAAACTTCCTGAAAACGGCTTATTATCTTCGCCCGAGATGAATATTCAATCTCCAACGCCAGCTGGCTTTCTTTCTGTTTTTTACTTCGGGGCTTATAGAAATGTTTGCCTTGATTTCATCTTTAAAGTAAATTAGAGGGGTAAAATTATTATGTCAGTGACAGCGGAGGAAAGGCCCGCCCGGGCAAACTGAAACAGAAAATGAGCATTTTTTCTAAAGCTTTTGAAGTGGTGGCTGCCCAGCTGGGCATCGCCTTGGTTGGTTATTTTGTTTTCCGGGCCAAAATCCAGGATAAAGAAAGTGTCCTCAGGTTTCTGTCCACTCTGGGCATTGATTTAGCCCTGCCCTTTCTTTCCTTCAGCGTCATCCTCAAGAATTTCAGTCCCCGGACTTTTCCTGACTGGTACATCTATCCTCTGTGGTGGCTGGCGCTGACCGTGGGCCTGGGGCTGCTGTCGCTTTTGTTTACCCTCATATCCAGGAACGGCAAGGAGTTTTTTCTGTCCTTGTTTTTCCAGAACGGCATTTTCTTTCCGGTAGCCGTGATGAGTGGCCTGTTCGGTTCTGATTCAGCCGAGGTGGCCATGTTGTTCATCTTCACGATGTTCTATCCCAGTTTTTTCTTCGTGGTGATACCGGCTGTCCTGGGGATGAAGCAGAAAGCCAGGTGGCAGAGAATCATCAGCCCGGTCTTTATCGCCACGGTGCTGGCCATGGTCATCAAGCTGGCCGGGGTGGATGGCTATCTACCCGGTTTTATCAAAGGAACTTTCCAGTCCATCGGTTCACTTTCTACTCCAATTATTTTTCTGATACTGGGCGGTAACATCTACCTGGACCTGGCCGGAACAAAAAAGTTTTATGTGGGGAAAGCCCTGTGGTTTGTGCTGGTTAAAAACATCGTCTTCCCGGCTCTCGGACTGCTGGTCATCAAGCTCTTCCGGATCCCCCATCCGCTCTCTTTAATCTTCATTCTGCAATGCGCTGTGCCGCCGTTAACGGCTGTGCCGGTCCTGGTCGGCCGGGCCGGCGGAGACCGGGCTTTTATCAACCAGTTGTTTGTGGCCTCGGCTCTGGTGTCCATGGTCAGCCTGCCGTTATTCCTCTTCATTTATCAGAAGCTCGGTTTTTGATTTCAGGCTGGTCTGAATTTAAGGAAAATTATTCAGCCAGGTTTTCTGCGTTTTCTTTTTTTTCTGAAAACATTGAGGTCACAGAAGCCGAAGTTTTTTAGCCTGATAATTTTTCTTGACCCGAAGATGATTTAAGGGTAAAAAAAGAGGCAGAAATTCAGCCTGGAGGAGGGCTTATGAGTGAAAAAAGAACCATCAACCGGAGAAAGTTCCTGGGGGCCGCGGCCGGAACTGTAGCCGGGGTGCTAACCCTTGGTGGTTATGTTCCAGCTTCAGCCCAGAACCAAAAAAGTGAAGAAAAAGCCGGGGGCTTAATCATCCGAACTCTCGGCCGGACCGGTTATAAGATTCCTGTGGTGGGCATGGGAGTGATGAACGCCGATAACCCGGAGCTTGTGCACCGGGCTTATGAGCTGGGTATCAGACATTTTGACACCGCCTACAGCTACCAGCGTGGACGAAATGAAGAAATGGTCGGGAAAGTGCTGGTAGAAGAATTGAAGGCCCGGGATAAAGTCGTCATTGCCACCAAGATTAACATCCGTCCAGCGCAGAGAAGTCTTCCGGCGCAACAGATAAAAGAAATGCACCGCCGGATGATTGACGAAAGTTTAACCCGGTTGCGCACTGATTACGTGGATATTCTTTATTCCCACGATGTTTCTGACCCGGAGTGGTTAAAAAACCCGGCCCTGATTGAATCTCTCCAGGAGATTAAGGAACAGAAAAAAGCGCGCTTCGTTGGTTTTAGCACCCACCAGAATATGGATTCGGTGATTAAAACAGCCCTGGAGCTCAAGGTCTACGACGTCATTCTGGCCACTCTGAATTACTCTCTGTTTGACTACACCGAGTACCTGAACACCCTGAAAAAGGCCGCCGCCCAGGGCATAGGACTCATAGCCATGAAAACCCAGTGCCAGCAGCCCTGGTACCGGGAAGGTCAGCCAGCAGAGTTGAGGCGGTTTTATGAAGGCCCGGTGCTGCATAGCGCCCTTTTAAAATGGGTTCTCCGCCACGAGTTCATCACCTGTGCCGTCCCTGGCTTTACCACCTTTGACCAGCTCAACGAAGACATCAAGGTGATAAGCAGCCTGGATTACACGGCCGAAGAAAAAAAATTCCTGGAAGACAAAATGGTAAAAACGCAGATGGCCGCGGTTTGCCGGCTGTGCGGCCAATGTGTGCCCACCTGTCCGGCCCGGCTCAACATCCCCGACCTTTTGCGCGTCCATATGTATGCCTCAGCTTATGGCAACTTGCTTCAGGCGCGAGAGACTCTGGAAGAATTGGGTGGCAAAAAGGCCATGGCTGCCTGTGAGAATTGTTCTGCCTGTACGGCCAGGTGTGCGAGGGGAGTGAACATCGGCCGCCGACTGGAAGAGTTAAAAGCCTGGTTGGTTTAACATAAATTCAAAAAATTAATTTTTAGTCCAGGAAAAGACATGAGAGTCACTCATGATGAAAATTAAAATTAACAAAAAATGGGTTAATGCTTCGGCTGTGGAAAGCGGGAGAGGCAAGAGTATTTCTTACGGCCTGCTGCTTTCCGGGGTTATTTTCAGCCTGGTTTTTGCTGCTGGAATTGCTTTTGCCCAGCACCTCGGTCGGGACTTTACTCCCCGGCCCAAGCCAGAGATAAAGCAACTAGAAAGCAAAAAGGTGGTCATCGGTTATTACCCGAGTTTTAAAAGGGAAGACCAGGACCATAACTCCATTGATTATGACAGCCTGACCCATATCGCTGAAGCCTTCGTCAAACCGGATAGCGAAGGCAACCTGGTGGTGGACCAGAAATTCATCTATCCCGAGCTCCTCTCCGCTGCTCACCGTCACGGGGTAAAAGTGCTGGTCAGCATCGGCGGCTGGGGAAATTGCGAGGGGTTTGCTCCGATGGCTTCTTCACCAGAAAAAAGAGCCCGCTTTATCTCCCAGGTGGTAGCTTTCTGCCTGCAGAATGGCTATGATGGCGTGGACCTGGACTGGGAATTTGTTTCCAGCGATGAGGAAAGCCAGAACTTCAGTGCCCTGGTCAGGGAATTATCACAGGCTCTAAGGGCCCAGATTCCACCTCTTCTTCTGACCATGGCTGCGCCAGCCGGACCCTACTGGGGCCGCTGGATTAATTTTGAGCAGCTCCATCCTTATTTTGATTACATCAGCTTTATGACCTACGATTACCATGGGCCCTGGACTGACCATGCCGGTCACAACTCGCCGCTTTACACCTGTCAGAACGACCCCTGCGGTTCAGTTGACGACACTTTTACTTACTCTCAAATTCGTCAGGTACCACTCCAGAAATTGCTGCTGGGCATTCCTTTTTACGGCCGCTCGTTTGACACCACCGGTCTTTATAAGCCTGCTCAGAACAGCCAGTATTACGATTATTCAGCGGTGGTGAACCTCCAGGCTTCCGGCTGGAAGTACAACTGGGATGCCTGCAGTCAGGTTCCTTACCTGATAAGCCCCAACGGAAAAACTTACCTTTCCTTTGATGACCGGCGTTCGGTAGAAGCCAAGTGCCGCTACGTACTTCAGAAAAAAGCGGCTGGGGTAATCATTTGGGAGATAAAAGCTGACCGGGTTGGCAACCGCTCGGAGCTTCTGCCAGTAGTCGGCCGCACTCTAAAATTAAAAAAGTAAAAAACAAAAAACAGAATTAAAATTCAGAAAAATAAAGAACGCGAAGACACGAAATAGATAAAAATAAAAAAAGCTGGAAA
>JBBIRN010000101.1:0-5087 GCA_037441785.1 Candidatus Aminicenantota bacterium
TTCTTTAAAAGTATTCCTGGCAATGGTCGTGATTTTCATTGGTTCTTCACCATGTTGACGAAAATGTCTTCCAGGGTTTCAGTCCTGGGCACCAGAGAAATTATTTTGCCTTTTTTCTGCAGCGTCAGGTTCAAAACCCGGTCAATATTGCTTTCTTCGTAAACTTTAAGCAGCACCCGGTCGCCGCGGCTGGAAACACTCTCGCCCAGGCCCTGAAATTCCTCAGCGGGCACACCGGCCACGGTAATCTCGGTGTAAAGCACTTTTTCTGAAATCAGGTCTCCCAGGTAACCCTGGTTGATAATTTCCCCGGCCAGGATGATGGCCACCCGGTCGCAGATCATCTCAATGTCCTGCAGGATGTGGGAGCTCAAGAAAACGGTTTTGCCTTCTTTCTTCAGGTTGACGATGATGTCGCGAAACTCCTTGCGTCCGATGGGGTCCAGTCCGCCCATCGGTTCATCCAGGATGACCAGTGCCGGGTCGTTGAGCAGAGCCTGAGCCAGGCCGATTCTCTGCAGCATGCCCCGCGAGTACTTGCGGAGCTGAAGGTCCGCCGCTCTTTCCATGCCCACCAGTTTCAGCAGGTAGTTGATTTTCTCCTGCTTCTTCTGACCATGCAGGCCGAGCAGGTCGGCGTAGAAGGTTAAAAATTCCCGTCCGGTGAGATAGTCGTAGAAGTAGGGGTTTTCAGGCAGAAAACCCACTTTCTGGCGGGCCCGCGGCCGCAGGGCATCTTCACCGAAGATTTTTATCTCCCCGGCCTCAGGAAAAATCAGGTTCAGGATACACTTGATGGTGGTCGTTTTGCCTGCGCCGTTCGGCCCTAAGTAGCCGAAGATCTCGCCTTCGTTCACGTAGAAAGAGACTCCTTTAAGAACCTGTTTTTTCTTGGGAATGAAACCCAGTTTGTAAGATTTTTTGACGTTGTTAAGTTCCAGTACTTTGCCCATCTTGTATTAACCTATACAAAAAGAACCGGGTTCTGTCAACATTATTAAGCCTGATTGAACCACGGAACAAAAGCCAGCCGGACCGTTTTGGCTTGCTTTTATTTTGGCCGCTTTTACTTCACGGCCCTGTTTTATCCCTCCACCAGAACCAGTTAACCTTTTTTTCTAATCTCCCAAAAGTCCTCGTTCACTTTTACCTGGTCATCAGCCCGGCAAACTTCAGAAACTCTCTGATAAATATTCAATTTTTAAATTTGATTACTTCTGGTTTTTCAAGTTGGTCTCAAACAGCTTGAATATTCTCCGGTATTCATCCACCCAGGCCGAGGTCGTGCGGAAGGTGTGGTTTTCCACCGGGTAGATGGCCACTTCCCAGTTTTCCTTGCCCAGCTCAATCAGGCGCTGAACCAGCCGCACGGTATCCTGAAAATGGACGTTGGTGTCAACCATCCCATGGCAGATGAGCAGATGACCTTTTAAGCCCTCGGCGAAGTAGATGGGCGAGCTCTGTTTGTAAGCTTCCGGGTCATTCTGGGGCAGGTTAAGGATGTCCACCGTGTAGCCAGGATGGTAGTGAGCCCAGTCAGTCACCGGCCGGAGGGCTGCTCCAGCTTTGAACACCTCAGTTTTGAACATGGCCATAAGCGTCAGAAAGCCGCCGTAGCTTCCACCGTAGCAGCCGATGGCCTGCGGGTTAACACCGCATTTTTCCACCAGGAACTTAGCGCCGTCCACCACGTCCTCCAGGTCTTTGCCGCCCATGTGACGGTAGATGCCCGTACGAAAATCACGGCCGTAACCGCTGCTGCCCCGGTAGTCCACATCCAGGACAAAGTAGCCGTTCTCGCGCAGAAGATTGTTAAACATGTACTCGCGGTCGTAGGTGCTCCAGCCCCGGTGAGCGTTCTGCAGGTAGCCGGCGCCATGAATGAAGATGACAGCCGGTTTGTTGGGATGGGGAACTTCTGGCCGGAAGAGCCGGGCATAAACTTCCACTCCATCCCGGGCTTGGAAGGTGATTATTTCCGGGTCAAACCAGGAATAAGCCCGGAATTCTTCGCTGGTGGAGAGGGTTATCTGCCTGGCTTTGGCCGCGCTGGAATTAGCCTGAAGATAAAGTTCGGGCGGCTGGTTAGTGTAAGAATGTATGATGGCGATGGCTGATTCATCAGGCGAGAGGTAAAATTCATTCAGTCCAGGCAAGCTGGTCAGCCTCGTTTTCTGTCCGGTCTTGAGGTTTAGAGTGTAGAGATGTCTTTCTCCTGGATGAACTTCACTGGAAACAAAATAAACCTTCTGGCCATCGCCTGAGAGCCAGGCCTGGGTTACCTCAAAGCGGCCATCAGTAAGCTGTTTCTTTTCTTTACCGTCAATGGATAGAACGTAAAGATGAGCAAAGCCGTTTTTCTCGGAAATGTAGGAAACATGCTCGCTGTCGGGCCACCAGAAAAGGTTGGTCAGGCCGAGCGGGCCCACCCAGGCTTCATCCCGCACCGCTTCCAGGATGGTCGTTTTGGCTGAAGGCAGATCCAGAAGAAAAATCCAGGCTTCCTTCCGGTCTTCCGCTTCTGCGGTCAGCAGACATTTTTTTCCGTCAGGTGACCACAGCCAGTTTCGCGGGTTGACCTGTCTTGGTCCCTGGCCATAATCAACCCAGCGGACTTCGCCAGTTTCCGTGTTCACCAGGCCCAGGCGGTAAAGCTCGGAGTTCTCTGCGGCCTTGGTATGAGAAGGAATGGTTTCCGTGTAGCCAGAACGGGTAACGTAGTTGGGTACGATGGTCTGTCTGGCAGAAGGAATTTCTTCGCTGATGGTAAACAGCACGTACTTTTCATCGGGTGAAGGCTCAGCGGTCAGAAGCCTCTGATTTTCCTGAAGCAGGAAAGGCCGGCGCCTGGCCGGGGAGGGTATTAACTGGGGTAGAAGCTCAGCCCCGCGACGGAAACCTTCCAGACTTTCAAAGCCAGAGCGGAAAAGTTCCTTGAATAAATTTTTCTGCTGGTCTTCGTACCATTTCTCCACGGCCGTGGGCTTTTTTGGTTCCGGTTGTTTTTCACGGGTAAAAGAAGTGAGCTGCCGCAGGCTGTTATCAACCAGGGAAAGGGTGTAAAGGTTTTCCCCAGACAGGAAATAAATTTTCTTTTCATCAAAGGTGAAGCCAGCGCCTGTTTCCCGAGCGTCGGTCACTACCAGGGGCCGGGCTTTTCCGGTGGTCAGGTCGTACAGAATGATGTCGCCGTTCTGGATGGCCAGGAGTTTTTTCCTGGACCGGTCCCATTGCCACTGACTGCCAAAGCGAGAAAAACCGTAGTAACCACGACCTGCAGCCAAGCTGGCCGGCGGGTTCTTGAGCAGGTCTTCCCGTTTTATCTTCACCGGTTCAGGCCTGGTTAGACTCACGGCGTAAAGCTCCAGGCTTTTTTCACCGGGCTTTTTCCACTGAAAATAGAGAGTTTTTCCGTCCACGGCCCAGGTGGGGTTAGAAGGTGGGGTGCCGTAGAATTCCTGACCGGCCATGATCTTTTCCAGGGATAAGCGGACAGCCGGTTTCTGGCTTTCTTGAGACCGGGCCGGCAGATGGCTCAGGTTAAACAGGCAGAAGAAAACCAGGCTCAGGGTTAAGAACCGGAAAAGATTAGTTCTGGGGGCGGGCTTAAGATTTAGAGTTTTTTCCTTCATGTTCCAGACTCCTTTTAGGAACAATTTTATCTCCAGGCGCAGGTTTAATTTTTAAAACTTTCGGCCTGGTTTTTTCAATTTTATTTTTCAATTTTATTTTCCAATCATTAAATAAGCCAGTAGTTTATTTGAAAGCAGGAGTTCATCCAACGGCCAGAAAGTAGAGCTTTTTCTGATCTCCCAGGAAGCTTCTGCCGGCCGGCGGTCAGCTGTTCTGTGGTTTTTCGAGCAAAAAAGCCCACCATAGAAGACTTCCTTTCTGAAGAGAAGCACCGGCCTCGGCCGTGAAGTTTCTTCCCTTCCAGAATTTTTTTGGCAGATAATTTACCGCCCATCTGACTCACGCCCTTAAACATCAGAATTATATCCATTCCGGGGGTGGTTTGAAAACACATTTTCCCCGGCTAAAAATCACCCTCAAAATTACCCGCAGGGGTGATTGAGTCTGAATCTTTAATGTGGAATTCTGTAAGCGCCTCAGATTGAGGCAAGGCCAAGGTTGTCGAGGAAAAGGAGGGGGAGGAAGTTCCTTCTCCTTTTTCCTCCCTCTTAACTTCACCTGCGTTTTCACCCGATTTCAGCCGGGTCCCCCAACCATGAAACTGCTTTTCCATAGAGAAAATTGAGCGAGAAAAATTTTAGGGGCAAATTTTTCATGAAATTTTATGCCAAGCCTTTCTAAAAAAATTTTTTTGCTTACCTGTTGAGTGTGGCCCGGACATACTGAACTTTAATTCCAGTTAAACACTGTATCGTCCCCGGCTATCAGTACCGGAATTTTACCACTGGGATTTTTGGCTAAGTTCAGCCCGATGATTAAGAAGTAGAAAATTTTCCATCAATCTGGTATTTAATTAAAAGATAAATTTGGAGCAGCTTCCTGGAAGGGCAGCTTTTAAAAGGAGAAACAATTGGGCCTGAAACTGCGGACTGACCTGGACATCCAGCCTTTTTACTACGAGGGAGAAAAAGCTCTCCTCATCAGCGACCACCTCGGACTGCTGAAAAGCCCGTTGCTCCTGCGCGGTGCGGGCCTTGAAATACTGAGCCTGATTGACGGCCAGAGGGAAGAACGTGATATTCAGCTGGAATTTTTAAGACGGCAGGGTTACCAGCTCGGTGGAGCTGACCTAGTCAGAGAAATACTGGACCAGTTCAAAAGTCTTGGTCTTCTGGATGATGAAGAATTCAGGCGCAAGAAGCAGGCTCTGGTAGAGGAATTTTCCCGCTGCCCGGAAAGAAAAGCGGCCCTGGCTGGAGAAGCCTACCCGGCTGAACCTGATAAACTCCGGGAATTTCTGGGAGAAATTTTATCCATAGCTTCTCCGAGCCAGGAAGGAAAAGCCCCCGACACTAATCGCCCACTCCGAGCTCTGGTAGCGCCGCACATTGACCTCAGAGCTGGCCAGCGCCTTTATTCTTTAGCCTACCAGACTTTAAAAGGGAAAAATTATC
>JBBIRN010000101.1:5113-8054 GCA_037441785.1 Candidatus Aminicenantota bacterium
TCAGCTGGAGACTGGTGTTCTGTCCATTTCGGAAAAAGATTTCCGCACCCCGCTGGGTCTGGTGAGGAATGACCGGGAAGTGAGTGCCAGGTTAAGAAAGGCGGCCGGCGCGCTGGCAGAAGCCACTGACTTCGGACACCGGCAGGAGCATTCCGTTGAGTTCCAGCTTCTCTTCCTGCAGTATCTCCTGGGAAATGATTTTAAGCTGGTACCGGTACTCTGCAGTTCTTTTTACGCCTACCATGAGGTAGCCAGGAGGCCAGCAGAAATTCCGGGCCTGGAGCCTTTCCTGACAGAGCTTAAAAACCTGGCGGCTGAGGGAAAAACACTCTTTGTGGCCGGCGTTGACCTTTCACATGTCGGCCTGAAATTCGGTCATCCCCGGACCGCTTCGCAGATGAAAGAAGAAACCGTCAGCTTTGACCATGACCTGATAGAGGCTCTGCTCACCGCAGATCCGGTACAGTTCTGGCATTATGCCCGTCCGGCTGGTGAAACTTATAATGTTTGCGGTTATTCTGCTCTGGCGCTGCTTGTGGAAATATTCCAACAGCACCAAGTAGTTTTTCTGGGTTATGACCTGGCGGAGGAAAAGGCCACAGCCTCGGCCGTGAGTTTTGCGGCCCTGGCTGTTTACTGATTTCCGTTAACCGATGGTTGCGGTATAATTCAAGTCAGAAAAATTACCGTGGAGGAGAAGATGACTGATTTTGGTGGTGCCCTTAAAGATAGAAACAAGGTCCGGGATTTTAAATTAGCCATCATCGGCGTGCCCTTTGATGAAAAGTCAAGTTATAAAAGAGGGGCGGCGGCCGGACCTGAAGCCATCAGAAAAGTTTCTACCGGCAAGTGCTACAACCCTGACACCGAGCTGGGGGTGGACCTGGCTGAAGATACCGTTCTGGTGGACCTGGGTGATGTGGATACCTCGGGTGATATGCTCAAAACCTTGGCCGCCATTGAAGAGAAAGTGGCTGAGGTACTGGAACTGGGTGCGGTGCCGGTAGTGCTCGGCGGCGACCATTCCATCACTTATCCGGTGGTGAAAGCCATGGCCCGCAAGTTTCCGGCTCTGGACCTGCTTCATTTTGACGCCCATCCGGATATGTACGAGGACCTTTACGGTGACCGGTTATCGCATGCCTGTCCCATCGCCAGAATACTGGAAGATGGGTTGGTGAAAAATGTGGTGCAGGTGGGCATCAGAGCTACCACTCCGGAAATGAGAGAAATGGCCAGAAAGTACGGCGTAAGAGTGGTAGAAGCCCGAGAATTTAATGATGGGCTTACCCTGGAATTTCCCAACCCGCTTTACCTTTCTCTGGATTTAGATGTCTTTGACCCGGCTTTTGCTCCGGGCGTTTCCCATCACGAGCCGGGCGGGTTAACTTCCAGGCAGGTAATAGAATGTATTCATCGCTTGAAAGCCCGGCTGGTCGGCTTTGACGTGGTGGAACTTAATCCGAGCCGAGATGTTTCTGAGATAACCGCGGCCCTGGCCTTCAAGCTGATAAAAGAAATCGCTGGCCGGGTGGTTAAGCCCTGACCGAGCCAGCGTTTGCCACTTTAAAAATTTTAGGCCCGAGAGCGACAAGAAAAGGAGGAAAAAATGAAAAGACGGATGATTATTTTTCTGGCGGCGGTGATGACGGTTAGCTTATGCCTTGCCGCCTGGAGCCAGAATAATCCAGCTTTTGACCGCTATTTTATTGATAAAACCATGCGCCTTGATTATTATCATGCCGGACACAGCCAGGAAGAAACGGTGGCCATTGACCGAATTTACCAGGAAGGGGTCTGGGCGGGTCCTATAAAAAACCTCATTGACCCCTTTAGGCGCGGTCGGTACGCGGTGAAAATTTATGACTCAGCCACACGGAAGTTGATATATTCCCGGGCTTTTGACAGCCTGTTCGGTGAGTACAAGACCACTGAAGAAGGGTTAAAGGGTGTAAGAAAAGTTTTCCATGAATCAGCCCTCATTCCTTATCCCAAAAACAAAATTATTTTTGCTTTTGAAGTGCGCGACCGGGAAAATAATTTCCATGAAATATTTGCTCAGGAAATTGACCCGGCTTCTATTTTCATCGTCAAAGAAAAGCCAGACCCAGGTGTAAAAGTTTTTACAGTGTTGAAGAATGGGCCGCCGCAAGAAAAAGTGGATGTGGTCTTCGTGGGAGAAGGCTACCGTCAGAGCGAGGAAGCAAAGTTTAAAGCGGACCTGGACAGGTTTACCGCTATTTTCTTCAGTCAGGAACCTTACCGGAGTCTGAAAGATAAGTTCAACGTCTACGGTGTGCTCAAACCTTCGGCAGAAAGCGGTTGTGATGAACCTTCCTACGGGCAGTTCAAGAACACGGCTCTTGGCGCCTCTTTTGATTCTTTCGGTTCTGAACGTTATTTGCTTACAGAAGATAACCGGAGTTTGCGACAGATTGCCGGCCAGGTGCCTTACGACACTATCCTAATCATGGTCAACCACCAGCGTTATGGCGGCGGCGGTATCTATAATCTCTACTGCACGTTTACCACGGACAATCAATGGTATGAATACCTGATGCTTCATGAATTCGGTCACTCTTTTACCGGTCTGGCTGACGAGTACTACACCTCGCAGGTGGCTTACAACGATTTTTACCCGCGGGGAGTTGAACCGGTGGAGCCCAACATCACCGCGCTCCTCAACCCGGCTGAACTGAAGTGGAAAAAACTGGTCACTCCCGGCCTGGAAATACCCACTCCCTGGGAGAAAAAAGAGTTTGAGGCCATGGACCTGGTTTACCAGGCTACCAGGCAGAAGATAAACGAAGAAATTGCCCGGAAGAAAAGGGAAGGAGCACCTAAAGCAGAAATAGAAAAGTTAGAAGCGGAAAGTGAGCGGCTGTCTCTGGAACAGGCCCGCCGGGTTGATGAATTTTTGAAAAAAAGCAAATATGCCGGT
>JBBIRN010000102.1:0-8051 GCA_037441785.1 Candidatus Aminicenantota bacterium
TTTGTTACCAGGGGAATTGAGGTCCCGGCCCTCAGCCGCGAAAAAAAGTGGAAATTTAATCCGCTGAAGAAAAAAGGCGAGCAAGTGGTGCCTGGAGACATAATCGGTTATGTCCAGGAAACTCCGCTTATCCAACACCGGATTATGGTACCTGTTGGCCTGGGGGGCGAAATCGTAGAGATTAAAGAAGGAGAATTCCTGGTCACGGAGGCGGTGTGCCGCGTTAAAAACAGTTCAGGTGAGGTAAAAGAAATCAACCTTTTCCAGGTCTGGCCCGTGCGCAAACAGAGGCCGGCCAAGGAAAGGTTAATGCCGCTTGAACCGCTGGTCACCGGTCAGCGCATCCTGGACACGCTTTTCCCGCTGGCCAAAGGCGGAACAGCCTGCGTGCCCGGTCCATTCGGCAGCGGCAAGACTGTGGTTCAGCATCAGCTGGCCAAATGGTCAGATGCTCAGATTATCGTTTACGTGGCCTGCGGTGAACGCGGTAATGAAGTGGCTGACCTTCTGCTGAGCTTTCCAGAGTTAAAAGACCCCAGCACCGGCCGTCCACTGCTGGAAAGAACGATCATCATTGCTAACACCTCCAACATGCCAGTGGCCGCCCGTGAAGCCTCCATTTATACTGGTATGACCATTGCTGAGTATTTTAGAGACATGGGTTATTCCGTTGCTCTGATGGCCGACTCTTCTTCCCGCTGGGCCGAGGCGCTGAGAGAAATCGGCGGCCGGATGGAAGAAATGCCTGGTGATGAAGGCTATCCAGCTTACCTGGCCAGCCTGCTGGCAGAATTTTACGAAAGAGCCGGCAAGGTGGTTTGCCTTGGTTCTGAACAGCGTGTGGGAGCTCTGAGTGTTATCGGTGCGGTCAGCCCGCCAGGTGGTGACCTGTCTGACCCGGTGGTCCAGGCCACTTTGAAAGTGGTTAAAGTTTTCTGGGCTCTTGATGACCGCCTGGCTAACATGCGCCACTTCCCGGCCATCAACTGGTTGCAGAGTTACTCACTTTACCGCGAATCACTCAAAAAATATTTTTCCGAAAAAGTGGCCGAGGACTTTGTGGAACTCAGCCAGGAAGCCATGAAGCTCCTGGAGCTTGAATCTGAACTTCAGGAAATAGCCAGGTTAATCGGCGTGGAATCCCTGTCTTTTAAAGAAAGGATGGTGCTGGAAACGGCCAGGTCTATCAGAGAAGATTTTCTGCACCAGAACGCCTACCATCCGCAGGACACCTACACTTCTTTGAAGAAACAATACTTAATGCTTAGAACGATTCTTCATTTCCATCACCTGGCCAACCAGGCCCTGGATGAAGGCAAGGAATTTGCTCAAATCGTGGCTCTGCCAGTGAGAGAAAAAATTGCCAAGATGAAATACCTGCCGGAAGAGGAAGAGGCCTTGCTGGCGGTGGAAAAAGAAGTAGAGGCTTCTTTCAAATCATTGTGAGAGGGTGAGGAACATGCACAAGGAATATTTAACCGTTTCCAACATCGTTGGACCTCTGGTCATTGTGGAGAAAATTGCTGAGGTCAAGTATAACGAGCTGGTGGAAATTGAAGATTCACAGGGCAACATCCGCCGGGGGACCGTGCTGGATGTTTCTACCAACCAGGCCGTGGTTCAGGTGTTTGAGGGCACGGTCGGGCTTGACATAGACAAATCTCGGGTGAGGTTTCTCGGCCGGTCGCAGGAACTGCCAGTTTCTGAAGAAATCATTGGTCGGGTGTTTGATGGTTCCGGAAAACCGCGGGACAACGGGCCTCAGATAATTGCCCGCAAGCGCCTGGACATTAACGGCAGCCCGATTAACCCGGACGCCCGCGATTATCCCTCTGAATTCATTCAGACCGGAATTTCTTCCATAGACGGCATGAACCCTCTGGTGCGTGGTCAGAAGCTGCCCATCTTTTCCGGAAGCGGTTTACCCCATCCAAGATTAGCCGCTCAGATTGCCCGTCAGGCCCGGGTTCTGGGAAAAGAAGAAAAATTTGCCGTGGTCTTTGGCGCCATGGGCATTACCTTTGAAGAAGCCAATTTCTTCATTGAAGATTTCCGCAACACCGGGGCTCTGGACCGGGCGGTGCTGTTCCTGAACCTGGCCAATGAACCGGCCATTGAAAGAATTGCCACCCCGCGTCTGGCTCTGACCTGTGCTGAGTACCTGGCTTTTGACCTGGACATGCACGTGCTGGTCATCCTGGTGGACATGACTTTTTATGCGGAAGCTCTGCGGGAAATTTCTGCGGCCCGCAAAGAAATTCCTGGTCGCCGCGGTTATCCCGGCTATCTTTATACAGACTTGGCCACCATGTACGAAAGAGCCGGAAGAATAAAAGGTAAAAAAGGTTCCATTACCATGATTCCGATTCTGACCATGCCGGAAGATGATAAGACACATCCGATTCCAGACCTCACCGGTTACATCACTGAAGGTCAGATAATCCTCAGCCGGGAGCTTCACCGCAAAGGCATTTACCCGCCCATAGACGTGCTGCCTTCTCTTTCTCGTTTGAAGGATAAAGGCATAGGCGCTGGTAAAACCAGAGAAGACCATGCTGATGTTCTAAACCAGTTGTTTGCCTGCTACGCCCGCGGCAAAGAAGCCAGAGAGCTGGCCCTGATTCTGGGCGAGGCGGCTCTTTCTGACCTGGACCGGGTTTACCTCAAGTTTGCGGACCTGTTTGAAACAGAATTTGTCCGCCAGGGTGAGTTTGAAGCACGTTCCATTGAAGAAACGATTGACCTCGGCTGGAAGCTGCTGCGCCTGCTGCCCAAGAAAGAACTCAAGAGGGTGAGACCTGAATACCTGGAGAAATATTATTAAGCCAGTAAGTAAAAATAAAAAGAGAAGAGGCTGAAGATGAAGATAAAAGTAAACCCGAACCGGATGGAACTTCTGCGCCTCAAGCGTCGGTTAACGCTGGCTGAGAGAGGACACAAACTGCTCAAGGATAAGCTGGAAGAATTGATGCGGCAATTCCTGGAAACGGCCAGAAGGATGAGCGTCCTGAACCAGGAAGTGGAAGCCGAGATGCAGATAATTACCCGGGCCCTGGCCGTGGTCCGAATGTCGCAGGCACTGGAAGAAATAGAAGAAGCTATTCCAACCGGACAGGTTTCTTTAAAACTCCACCGAGGACGTTTACTGAACCTGACCGTGCCGGAGTTTGAACTGGAAAAAATGGAGCTTTCCGGCTATGACCTCCAGGCCACAGAAAGTGAGCTGGATGTGGCGGTAAAACATTTTCAGCAAGCCCTGCCTAAATTTCTGGAGTTTGCCAGCCTGTGGAAAAAACTGGAACTTCTGTCCAACGAAATTGAAGTCACCAGAAGGCGGGTGAATGCGCTGGAATACATTTTGATTCCCAACTTGAAAGAAACCATCAGAGCTATTTCCGCGCGCCTGGAAGAGATTGAGCGTTCTTACCAGGTGCAGTTGATGAGAGTGAAGGAAATAGTCCGCCACCACTAATAGTGGTTTTCTAATAAAAAATACAAAAAAAAGTATAAATTTGGTAAAAAACTATTGACATCCAGAAAAAAAGCTGTATATATACAATTGAAAATGAAAAAAGAAATTAAACTGAAAGCAGCGATTTAAAAAAAATTTTATGGGGGAATGACTATTCAAATTTCAAACCACGAAGAGAAATGAAAATGAAAATCGCATTGCTTTTCAGTTCTAAACAGGGCATGTCCAAGGCTCTGATTCGTTTTCCTCACGAAGAAAAAATGGAAGAAGGGGAAGAACCTCCACCTGATATGCTTGCTGAATGTGATAGCGATGAAACGATCATCGCCGTTCAGCAAGCGCTTCAGAAGTTTCACCAGGTGGTTTTGATAGAAGCCGACGAAGAAGCCTACCTGAAGCTCCAGCAGGAAAAACCGGATTTAGTTTTTAACATTGCGGAAAGACTTTACGGACCGAACCGCGAATCACACATTCCGACTTTCTGTGAAGTCCTGAACATTCCTTATACCGGTTCTGACCCGCTGACGCTGGGCATCTGTCTTGATAAATCCCGGGCCAAAGAAATTCTTTCTTACTATGGTGTACCCAACCCGCGTTTCTGGGTGGTGGAAGATGACAACAGCCTGCCGGCTGAAATAACTCTGCCGGCCATTGTCAAACCGCTTTATGAAGGTTCAAGCAAAGGCATAAAAAATAATTCCGTGGTCAGAAACCTGGCTGAACTGCGGCAGAAGGTGGCTGAAATTAAAAAGCTTTATGATGAGCCTTCCATCGTAGAAGAGTTCCTAAGCGGTCGGGAATTTACCGTGGGCGTGCTCGGTAATCATCCTGAGCTGGAAATTCTGCCGGTGGTGGAGATTGACCACAGTCAGCTTCCGGCCGGAGCCAACCCCATCTACTCCTACGAAGCCAAGTGGGTCTGGGACCAGCCGGAAAAACCGCTGGAAATTTTCCGCTGCCCGGCCGAGCTTTCTCAGGAGTTACAGAAGAAAATAGAGCAGGTGGTTACAGAAACCTGCCGGCTGCTGCGCATAAAAGACTGGGCCAGGATTGACCTGCGACTTGATGCCGCGGGTGAGCCTAACATCCTGGAAGTAAATCCTCTGCCTGGAATTCTGCCAAACCCTGAAGACAATTCCTGCTTGCCCAAGGCCGCCAGGGCTGCTGGTTATACCTACGAGCAGCTCATCAACCGGGTAGTTTACGAAGCCTGCAAGAGATATGGCCTGCCGCTGGACTTTGTCAGCCGGGATTATTTCAAGCCGAATTCACAAACTGAGCTCAGGGGGGCTTATGTCAGCTGACAGGCTTAAAGTCGGAGTGGCTTTCAACACCTACGAACCCTTCATTTACCGGAAAGACCGGGTTTCTGAGGATTCGGTGGCCAAGGTGGCAGAAGTGGTTTGCGAGACACTAAACCAGGCCGGGCTGGAAGCTACCCTCATTCCGCTGCAAAGAAGCATGTTTAACTTCCTGCGGCGTATCAAAGATTTAAACGTGGACGTAATTGTCAACCTGTGCGAGGGTTTTTTCGGCAAGCCCCAATGGGAGTCCAATGTGGCGGCGGTGATGGAAGTCCTGCATATTCCCTTTACCGGCAACGGGTCCAGAACCCTGGCTCTCTGCCAGGACAAGCACCAGGCCAAGGCCATTTTAAGTTCCTACAACCTGCCCGTGGCGCCCAGCCAGTTAATTACTTCCGCGGAAGAGATGGTTGACCTCAGGTTTCCGGTGATTGTCAAGCCGAACTCAGAAGATGCCAGCCTGGGTGTTCATCCGGAATCAGTGGTTTATGATGCCGAAGCCCTGTCGGTTCAGGTCAAAAGAATCATTGACACTTACAGCCAGCCAGCCATTGTAGAAGAATTCATTGACGGCCGGGAATTTAACGTGGCCATTCTGGACGACGGCGAGCCCAGAGCCCTGCCGGTCTCAGAAATTGATTTCTCCAGCATGCCTGAGGGTTATCCGAAAATTTGCAGCTACGAAGCTAAGTGGTATCCAGACCACATCCTGTATCAGACCACACCGCCAGTTTGCCCGGCCAGGATTGATGAAGAGTTGCGGGACAGACTGCAGGCTTTAGCCCTCAATGCTTTCAAGGTCATGGGCTGTCGGGACTACGCCAGAGTTGATTTTCGGATGAACGAAGCCGGGGAAATTTTTATTCTGGAGGTCAACCCCAACCCGGACATCAGTTTAGATGCTGGTTATGCTCGCGCTTTGAAAGCAGCCGGCATTGAATACGCAGACTTCTGGAAAATGATGATTGCCAATGCTTTGAGGAGAAAAGGACAGTATGCTGCGACCAATGGTAAAAGCTGACCGCCAGCCGGTGCTGGAGCTCATCCGGGCCACTGGCTTTTTTACACCGGATGAGGTCAAGGTGGCCGAGGAGCTAATTGACATCTATCTCCAACAACCCGACCAGCGGGACTACTTTATCGTGGTGGTGGAGAACGAGCAGGGGCGGGTGGCTGGCTACATGACTTACGGCCCGACTCCTTTAACTGAAGGGACCTGGGACCTGTACTGGATTGCGGTCTCGCCTGCAGACCAGGGCAAGGGCTATGGTCAGCAGCTGGTAAGGTGGCTGGAGGAAGAAGTAAGAAAAAGAAAAGGGCGGCTCATTATCATTGAAACTTCTTCTCAGCCGAAGTATGAACCAACCAGGAAATTTTACGAAAAGTTGGGATATGCCGAAGTAGCTCGTATCCCGGATTTTTATCGCCCGGGCGATGATCGGGTTATCTTCGGCAAATATTTCTCATAAAGGAGTGAGAAAAGGAGAACATGGACGACTGGCAACTAATCTTACGCGACAGCCTGAGAACACCCGAAGAGATTGCGGCGCGATTTGGACTGGACCTGGAAGAAGTCAGGCGCATCAGCCGGGAATTCAAGATCCAGATTACTCCTTATTACGCCAGCTTGATCAAGAGAAAAGGGGACCCTCTTTACAAGCAGGTGGTGCCGGACGTGGCGGAACTGGCAGAAAATTCCGGGGAAGAAGACCCGCTGGAAGAAGACCTGGATTCACCGGTACCCAGCATTGTTCACCGTTATCCGGACCGGGTTCTGTTTCTGGTGTCTCATAGTTGTGCTTCTTACTGCCGATTCTGCACCAGGAAGAGAAAAGTTGGCGACCCGATGAAGATTCATCCCCGCTACATTGAAGACGGGATCAACTACATAAAAGAACACAAAGAAGTTCGTGACGTAATTATCTCAGGCGGTGACCCGCTCATCCTGAGCGATGAAAAGCTGGAAAACATCCTCAGCCAGCTAAGAGCCATTCCCCACGTAGAAATTCTGCGCCTTGGCAGCCGCGTGCCCTGCTTCCTGCCCCAGCGGATTACCGAAAAACTGGTCAACATGCTCAAAAAATACCATCCACTTTACATGAATGTGCATTTCAACCACCCGGATGAGATTACTCCGGAATCTTCCAGAGCCCTGAATATGCTGGCTGATGCGGGTATTCCTCTGGGTAACCAGACCGTTCTGCTGAAGGGCATAAACGACGATGTGCTGACCATGCGCAAGTTGATGCAGAAGTTACTGACGGTCAGAGTCCGGCCGTACTACATCTACCAGGCTGATTATGTGAAAGGTACGGACCATTTCCGGACGACTGTGGAAAAAGGGCTGGAAATCTACCAGGGGCTCAGGGGCTGGACCTCAGGTCTGGCGGTGCCCCAGTACGTCATTGATGCTCCTGGCGGTGGGGGAAAAATCCCCTTGATTCCTGAGTACGTCCAGTCTATAAGCGAAGAAAAAGTGGTCATGCGCAACTACGCGGGAGAGATTTATGTCTATCCTCAGGTTAAAACCCAGAAACGGAAAAGGTCTAGACCACAGCCACCCTGTCTGCAGACTGAAAGCCCGAGAGTTTAGTTTAGGACTTTTCTGAGGTAGTCAGCCAGTCCCACACTCTGCACTAACGCCAGCGCTTCTTCGTTGCTCACTCCTTTTTTCTGGCGCAAGGCTTCCAGGATTCTGATGATGGAAAGAGCCACTTCGGCCGTTTGCCCGGCTGTTTCCTGCCGGTCTTTCAGGAAGGCCATAGAATCAAAAAGCACGGCGTTGGCTTCCCCGTAAGTTATAGGAGAACGCAACCCGTATTTTTTTATCCACTCCGGCCTTTTTAAAGTTTCGTTAACGTGGGACTGAATCAGATAAGTAGCCCGGCCGATGAGCTTCAGGTTGCTCGGGCTGACGTTGGTCATGGTGTTGCCCACCACCCGTCCGAGCCTGGCCATAACCGCGGTGGAATGGGCGTTGAGCACCATCTTAAGGCCAATGTTCTGCTTCAGACGAAACGGGTCCTGCTCGCTATCTGTTTTAAGCCAGACCGTTTTTAGTCTGCCTGCCTGGGCCTCGGAGGCCAAGTTCTTCCTTATCTTAGTCTGTAGTTCAGGTATTTTTTTCTCCGGCAAGTCAGTAACGCAGACGGTAACCACGTAAGCCTTGCTGTCCAGGAAAAGTTTGACAAATCTGTTAAAAGGGGAGCCGCTGGCCAGCAGGTCGTTTTCTTCCGGACTCAGGCAGATGGCTACCCCCAGGTCATCAGGCTGGG
>JBBIRN010000103.1:0-468 GCA_037441785.1 Candidatus Aminicenantota bacterium
CGAGTTCAGCTAAGATAGCCTTCACAAAAGAATTTTATCACAAAAAGGCAAATTTGCCAGAGCCAGGCCAAAAATTTTCTGCGGGGCGGAAGAATTGCTTGTCAAAGAAGTCAGTATATTGTAAAATAGCAACAAATTAAGCTCTGGTTTTCAGGAGTGTACGGTGAACGAAGTTAAGAAAAGAGACGATTATCAAAAGGCTTTGAGCCTTTACAGCCAGGCCATAAAAGAATTTAGAAAAGGCGATTATGAGAAAGCCACAGCCAGCTTTGAGAGCCTGATTGAAAAATTCCCAGAAGAATATGAGCTGGCCGACCGGGCCAGGGTTTACCTGACGGTCTGCAAAAGGGGAGCCAAAAAAGAATCCATTTCTCCCAAAACCTTGGATGATTATCTTTTCTACGGCCAGATGAAGATTAACCAGGCTGATTATGAAGGAGCTTTGAAGCTTCTTGAAAAAGCCCTGGA
>JBBIRN010000103.1:521-820 GCA_037441785.1 Candidatus Aminicenantota bacterium
CGGCTTATGTTTTAAGCGGTCGCCAGGAAGAAAGTCTGGAAGCCTTGAAAAAAGCCATTCAGAAAGATAAATCCCTGGCCATCCTGGCCCAGAATGAGCCCGATTTTCAGGCTCTCTGGGAGGACAAGAGGTTTAAAGTTCTGGTCAAACTTACATGAGATATCCTCTTCAGGTATTTCTCAGCCAGGTACCTCTGCCTGGAGTCAAGGGGGAGAGAGAGTTAGGTTTCGTTTCGACCCAGGCCATCCTCTCTTATATCATCAAGAGTTTAAAAATTCTACGACCGGAAAAGATTCATC
>JBBIRN010000103.1:831-5474 GCA_037441785.1 Candidatus Aminicenantota bacterium
AAGAGGTTTTCCCGCTAAAAGAAACGAGACTGAACTTTATCAGTCAGAAGGAAGAAGGTGTCACCGCCGGACTGGTCAAAGGAAAACTGCTGAAAAAAACAGAAACCATAAACCTGCTGTTACTTTCTTCAGATTTGTTCCCGGCCAATCCGGAACTCCTGCTGGAAATTCTGGGACATCATCTCCAGACGGAAAATGATTTGACCCTGGTCGGAGAGAGGGTTGAGGAAAAGAATTCGGTTTCTGAAGACTGCTACGTTTATTCCGGGCTGTCCATCATTAAAATCAGTAAGAATGATGGCTGGCCGGAAAGGCTTAAGTTTTTTAACAAAAACGGCCAGGTGGAAGTGGTGGGTCTGGTTGAAGCAGCCGACCGAGCTGAGATGAAAATAGGTTTTAAATGGCTCTCCCGGGAAGAAGCCAGAGAGTTTAAAGTCATTGATAAATGGTCTGACCTGCCTTTTGTCGCCGAGGCCATCAGAAAAAGTAAAGTGCGGGAGCTTCTGGCCAGAGGCGTTTTGGTACTGGCGCCAGAGCAGGTCTGGATTTCTCCTGAAGTATAAGTGGCGCCCGGGACAGTCATTTATCCTTTTGTTTTTCTTGAAGGGGAGACCAGAATCGGGAAAAATTGCCAGATATTCCCCCACTGCCACATCATCAACAGCCGTCTTGGTCAGGGAGTGAAAGTGTTTGATTGCACAGTGGTAGAAAATTGCCAGCTGGATGATGAAGTTCAGGTCGGGCCTTTTACCAGGTTGCGGCCGGAAACTCGCCTTCTTCGCGGCAGCCGGGTGGGTAATTTTGTGGAGATGAAGAAGACCAGATTCGGCCGCGGTTCCAAGGCCATGCACCTGACTTATCTGGGCGATGCCACGGTAGGGGATAAGGTAAACGTGGGAGCCGGAACGATTACCTGCAATTATGATGGAGTGGCCAAACACCAAACCTACATCGGGCCAGAGGCTTTTATCGGGTCGGGGACCGAGCTGGTCGCTCCTGTAAAAGTTGGCCGCGGTGCCTACGTAGCGGCGGGTTCCACCATTACTGAGGATGTCTCACCCGAAGCTCTGGCCATCGCCCGCGCCAGACAGGTGGAGAAACCAGGTTGGGTGAAGAAAAGGAAAGAAGAGCTGGCTAAAAAGGCCAGTTCTCCTGGGTCAAGCAAGTAAATCAGCCGAATAAATCAGGCGGGATTTCCAGGGTGGTTATTTTTTTTCCGCTCGTAATTATAGACATAAGCCAATCTCTGGATAGCGGTAATGTTGGACCCGAGAGCAATGATAACCACGCTGACTATCATGGCCTGATTAAAGCAATGAAAAACCAGGCCGATGAAGTTACCCAGCAGAAGAATCACTAACCTTTCTGCCCGCTGCATCATGCCCAACCGGCAATCAATACCCAGGCTTTCGGCTCTGGCCCGGGTGTAGCTAACCATGGTGGAGCCCAGAAAGGCCAGGGCCAGGACCCAGAGAATCCAGTGCGTTTTATAATAAAAACCAAGCCCCAGGTACATGGCGAACTCTGAGTAGCGGTCAAGGCTGGAATCAAACACTGCTCCAAAGATAGTCTTTTTGTTTCCGTTGGTGGCCACTTTGCCGTCCAGGATGTCCAACATGCCGCAGAAGGCCAGGAAGAAAAGCGCCCAAAGGGGCTGGTGGGTGGCATAGAAAATTACAACCAGGAGGCCTGAAATGAACCCAGCCAGGCTCAGCCAGTTGGGATGGATGTTGAGACGAACGAAAAGGCGGGATACGCGGTCAAAAAGGTCAAGAGTAATAATTATTAATTTGACGGGTAGAAAACGGAAGCCCTTACTCTCGTAGTTTGCCATGCCTGAAAAATTATATGTGTTAACGCAAAAAAAATCAAACCCTCAGTCAGACCGGGCCAGCTGGGTTTTGCTTGAAGAAATAATTTCCCTGTGATATGTTTTTACTTAAAAAAGGATTTGAACGTTATGGTCCATTTTATTTAAAAATTTTTCATTAAGGAGACAGCAATGAAAGATAAAATTGAAATCAAGAAACCAGAAGGAAAGCTCGGGGTGATGATCCCCGGACTGGGAGCTGTGGCTACTACCTTCATTGCCGGCGTGCTCCTGACCAGAAAGGGCCTAGGAAAACCGTTTGGTTCTTTAACTCAGATGGGCACTATCCGGCTGGGCAAGAGGACGGAAAAAAGAGTGCCCAGGATTAAAGATTTTGTGGAACTGGCCGAGCTGGATGACCTGGTCTTTACCGCCTGGGATATTTTTCCGGATAACGCCTATGAAGCTGCGCTTAAGGCGGGTGTTTTAAGAAAGGAACACTTAGAGCCAGTGCGTGAAGAACTGGAAAAGATAAAACCGCTGCCGGCGGTTTTTGACAGAAATTACGTGAAAAAGCTGGATGGACCAAACAAAAAGACCGGGGCCACCAAGTACGACCTGGCCTTGCAGCTGATGGATGATATTAAAAAATTCAAAGAAGAAAATGGACTTAACCGGTTGGTGATGATCTGGTGCGCCAGCACTGAAGTTTTTATGAAGCCGGACCCGGTCCACGCTACCGTGGAATCCCTGGAAAAGGCTATGAAAGAAAATCACCCGGCCATTGCTCCGAGCATGATTTATGCTTACGCGGCTATCAAGTCAGGCGTGCCCTTCATCAACGGAGCGCCTAATCTCACAGTTGATATCCCAGCCATGATGGAGCTGGCCAAACAGAACAACGTACCGATCGCTGGCAAGGACTTCAAGACCGGTCAGACGCTTATGAAAACCATCATCGCCCCAGGTTTGAAAGCCAGGTTGCTCGGTTTACACGGCTGGTTTTCAACCAACATCCTCGGTAACCGAGACGGCGAAGTTCTGGATGACCCGGATTCTTTTAAGACCAAGGAAGAGAGCAAGCTGGGTTCTCTTGAATACATCCTGCAGCCAGATGTTTATCCCGAGCTTTATGGAAAATTTTATCATAAAGTTCGCATCAATTATTACCCACCCCGCGGGGATAACAAAGAAGGTTGGGACAACATTGATATTTTCGGCTGGCTGGGCTATCCGATGCAGATAAAGATTGACTTTCTCTGCCGCGATAGCATCCTGGCGGCGCCGATTGTCCTGGACCTGGTGCTGTTCATGGACCTGGCTCAGAGAGCTGGTTTCCGCGGTATTCAGGAATGGCTGTCCTTTTATTTTAAGACGCCCATGTGCGCACCTGAACTTTATCCAGAGCATGACCTGTTTATCCAGTTGATGAAGCTAAAGAATACCCTGCGCTACATGAAGGGTGAAGAATTAATCACCCACCTGGGGCTGGAGTATTACGATTGAAGTTTTAACCGCCAGCTGGTGGATGATAAAGCAGAGAATTCAGCGAGCCCTCAGGCGAAGGCTGGATGTGGCAAAAAAGTTTTAAGAAATAAGTAGCCACCAAGTCTGAGTTGCCCAGGTCATTATCTAAAAAAAGTGGTTTTCCGGACGAATTTGTAAATGGTTAAAAAGAGCTCGAAATTCTTAGAAGGGCTTAAAAAATGCTTGCCCGATCTTCTACTCCAGTTTCTTTCTCCGACCAGGGAGGACTTTAGCCGGTGGAATTTAATTTTTAGACAATTTATATAAAATTAGTTAAGTGGAAATAATGCCAGATTCTTAAAAAGAGGTAAATCATGAGCCAAAAACAAACCTTTTCTTCCCGCTTAAAAATCATGGTTTTAGGCCTGGTCATTCTACAGCTGGTGTTTTTGTCTTTAATGGCGCAGACGACAAAAAAAGATAAATGGGACCTGAGCCAGGAGAAAGTTCTGTTTACTGTTGGCTATGCGCATCTTGATACTCAATGGCGCTGGGATTATCAGAAAACCATTCGGGAATACATCTGGCACACGATGGTGGATAATTTTTCTCTGTTTGAGAAGTATCCAGATTATGTCTTCAATTTCAGCGGGGCCAACCGTTACCGGATGATGAAAGAGTATTATCCGCTTGAGTATGAAAAGGTTAAGGAATATGTAGCCAAGGGACGCTGGTTCCCGGCTGGTTCTTCCATGGAAGAAAATGATGTTATGGCTCCTTCCTTTGAATCCATCATCCGCCAGATTCTTTACGGCACGCAGTTTTTCAAGAAAGAATTCGGTTTTTCCAGCAAGGAATACATCCTGCCTGATTGCTTTGGCTTTCCGGCTTCTTTGCCGTCTATTCTGGCCCACTGCGGTCTGAAGGGATTTTCCACTCAGAAACTGACCTGGGGGTCAGCCATCGGTATCCCTTTTAACATCGGAGTCTGGTACGGGCCAGATGGTCAGGCGGTGGTGGCTGCTCTTAACCCAGGTGATTATACCGGGAAAATCACCGGTGACCTGACCCAGAACCAGAACTGGATGAGAAGAGTTCTGCAGAACGGTCAGAAATATGGCGTTTATGCTGACTACATGTATTTTGGTACCGGAGATGTGGGTGGGGCACCGGATGAAAATTCGGTCAAAAACCTGGAGCTCAGCATAGCCAGTAGCCAGAGGAGCGAAGTTAAAGTAGTTTCTTCCCGGGCTGATGAGTTTTTTGTCAGCGTGACGGAGGAGCAAAAAAAGAAGCTGCCTTCTTACCAGGGGGAATTTCTGCTGACCAATCATTCGGCCGGCTCCATCACTTCTCAGGCGGCCAT
>JBBIRN010000103.1:5484-7894 GCA_037441785.1 Candidatus Aminicenantota bacterium
ACGCTGGAACCGCAAGAACGAGTTTCTGGGTTATTCAGCGGAAGCTGCGGCCGTGGTGGCGGACTGGCTGGGCGGTGCTAAGTACGACCGGGAGAGGCTGACTGAAGCCTGGCGTCTGGTGCTTGGAGCTCAATTTCATGACATTCTCCCCGGCACCAGCATTCCTCGAGCTTATGAATTTTCCTGGAACGACGAAATTCTGGCTGCCAACCAATTCAGTCAGGTACTGAAGGACGCAGTTGGAGCGGTCAGCCGGGCTTTAGATACCAGCGCGAGCGGAGTTCCCGTGGTCGTTTATAACCCGCTTTCTTTTGACCGGGAAGATGTGGTGGAAGCAGAGGTGAACCTGGGTCAGGGTGCAGAATACGTCCGAGTCTTCTCGCCTGAAGGACGTGAGGTGCCAGCTCAGGTTTTGGAAAAAAACGGGGATAAAACGAAAATTGCTTTTCTGGCCAGGGTGCCAGCCACCGGCTTTTCGGTTTTTGATGTTCGCCCTTCTTCTGAGCCAGGCAATCTGAACAGCGGACTTCGGGTGGAAAAGAATCTTTTAGAAAACGAACGGTACGTGGTGAAGATTAACCAGGACGGAGATGTCTCCAGCATCTATGATAAGAAATATAAGAAAGAGTTGCTGGCTTCTCCGGCCAGGCTTTCTTTCCATTATGAAAAACCACAGCAGTGGCCAGCCTGGAACATGGATTGGGAAGACCGCATGAAGCCACCGGCTGGCTACGTGGAAGGCCCGGCCAGAATTTCAGTGGTGGAAAAGGGACCGGTCCGGGTGGCCGTGAAAGTGGAGAGAGAATCGCGACATTCGCGTTTTGTCCAAGTCATCAGACTGTCTTCTGGGCAGGCCGCTGACCGGGTGGAATTCCTTAATGACATTGACTGGGCGACTTTTGAATCTTCGCTCAAAGCAGCCTTTCCTCTGACCGTGTCCAACCCGCTGGCCACTTATAACTGGGGAGTCGGCACCATTCAGCGGGGGAACAATGACCCGAAAAAATTTGAGGTTCCTTCTCATCGCTGGTTTGATCTGACCGATAAGAGCGGGGATTATGGTGTTTCAGTGCTCGAGGATTGTAAGTACGGCTCAGATAAGCCTACGGATAATATGGTGCGACTGACCCTGCTTTACACTCCGGGTGTCCGTTCCTGGCCAAAAGAACAGGCTTACCAGGATTTTGGGCAGCACCGGATTCTTTATGCTCTTTACGGACACAAGGGTGACTGGCGGGAAGGCGGAACTAATGAACAGGCGCTGCGGTTAAACCAGCCCCTTCTGGCTTTTCAAACAATTCCGCACCAAGGACAGCTGGGCAAGAGTTATTCGTTCCTCAAGTTGAGCCATCCGAATGTTTCTGTCTCGGCCGTGAAAAAAGCCGAAAATTCTGAGGAAATAATCGTCAGAGTAGTGGAAACCAGAGGTCAGGAAACTAATAATGTGACGCTCAGCCTAGGCGCGGGGATTAAGTCGGCCAGAGAAATGAACGGTGTGGAAGAAGAAGTTGGCCCGGCCCAGGTGAAGAAAGGGCAGCTGGTCTTCAACCTGAAACCGTACAGCCTGAAAACTTTTGCCATAAAACCAGTGGCTCCGGTTAAGACGCTGACGGCTCCAGTGGTGGCGGAAGTTGAGCTTCCTTACAACGTGGATGTCTTCACCTTTGACGGGAATCGCACCGACGGTGGGCTGGAGGCGTCTGGCCGGTCTTATCCAGCAGAGCTGATGCCGGATAGGATTTTTGCCGGCAGCATAAGTTTTAAAATTGGGCCCAAGTTTGATGGCGCCAAAAATGCCGTTTCCTGTGAGGGCCAGGTAATTTCTCTGCCGGAAGGGAAGTTCAACCGGCTTTACCTTCTGGCGGCTGCCTCCGAAGAAAACCAAAAGGGTATGTTTAAAATTGGAGACCGGCAGGTAGAGATATCGGTAGCCTTCTGGAGCGGGTTTATCGGACAGTGGGATAAACGGCTGTGGGCGGAGGGCCCAGCAGAGAAGATTGATTTTGACCGCGATAAATTTACTTATGTGGGAGTAGCGCCTGGTTACACCAAGCAGGATGAAGTAGCTTTCTTTACCACTCATATTCATCATCCGCAGGAAGGAAACGAACCTTACCTCTACGGTTATATGTTTAAATATGCGGTGGACCTGCCCGAAGGAACGAGAACCATAGTTTTGCCGGACAATCCCAGAATTAAAATCCTGGCCCTGAGTGTAGCTTATAACGAGAACGACGAAACCAGCGCTGCTTCTGAGCTGTTTGATGTTCTTAAGAGAAAGTCAGAAGATTTTGAAAGGTTTGCCGTGGTGCCGCGGCCAGAAATTGAACCAGCCACAGCTCATGTTTCGGAGGAAGCGCCAGCCACGGTAAAAATAAAGGTTGCTCTGCCCGAAGCTGTGATTCATTAC
>JBBIRN010000104.1:0-7870 GCA_037441785.1 Candidatus Aminicenantota bacterium
AATTTTTAATTTTAAAAATAAAAGCCAGGCAGGTATAATTAAATTATGGAAGAAAACACAGACCAGGTAGAATATTATGCCGGCGGTTGCGGCCAGGAAAAGCCTCTGGCCGTTCATCGCCAGGGGAAAAGAATCCTGGTGGTTAAAATTTTATCTGAAAAACGGGTTCTGGAGGCGGTCAGCGGTCAGACCTGGGAGCGGTACGAATGCCTTCTGGAAAATGGTGAGGTCATAAGAGTGGAAAAGCCTCTGGAAACCAGGTCTTAGCGAGTGACAAAAGGCGTTTGGGCAGGGAGGAGAAGCTTCAGCCAGATAAATATTTTTTTTGGCCAACACCGGCAAACTCAATCAAGGAAAGGAGGGAAAATGCCCATCAACTTAAAAAGAGCCCTGAGTGTTACGATTTTTTTGTTAGTATTACTGAGCTGGCCTCTGGCTTTCCCGGCAGAAACCAGCTCCCAGCCCGGAGCGAAACAGCCTTTTACCGTGGGTTCTCTGGTGGCCAGACCGGGTGAGGTGGTAAGCGGTTTTCTGGAAGTGCCGGCGGGCCTGGACCCGGCTACCCGCATTCCGGTAACCATCATCAACGGCCAGAAGCCAGGGAAAGTGCTGGCGGCCGTAGCCGGCGTTCATCCCTATGAGTATGCTCCCATCCTGGCTCTTTACCGGGTAAAAAAGCTGGTTAAGCCCGAAGAGCTGAGCGGGACGCTGGTTCTGGTCCACATTGCCAACCTGCCTGCTTTTCAGCGCCGGACAATTTATTACAACCCTTACGACTGGAAAAATTTGAACCGGGTTTTCCCCGGGGACCCGAAAGGAACGCAGAGCCAGAGGATAGCCGCGGTGCTGACTGAACAGATAGTTGACCGCGTGGAGGCCCTTCTGGACCTGCACTGTGGAGATGGAAACGAGGCCCTTATTCCTTATACTTACTGGATGATCAGCGGGGATAAGAACCTGGACGCGGTGACTAAAGACATGGCCCTGGCTTTTGGTTTAAAACACATCATCATAGATAACACCAGAACTCCAGATGTGAAAAATTCCCGCTATCTCGGCAACACGGCCATCGTCCGTAAAAAGCCAGCTATCACCACAGAAGCGGGCTTTCTCGGCCGGGTGGAAGAAAAGCTGGTTGAGGCTAACGTGCGCGGGGTGCTTAACGTCCTGAAATATTTCAGGATGTTGCCCGGTGAGGCGGAGTTTAACCAGGAGGCCGTCTGGGTGGAAAAATATGAGGTGGTCTATTCCAACCACGACGGCCTTTTTTATCCCCGGGCCGGCATGGGGGATTATGTCCGGGCCGGAGAAGTGGTGGGCGTGGTAACCGATTATTTTGGTCGTCTCTTAGAAAAAGTGCGGGCGCCCTTTACCGGCATGCTTCTCTACATAATCGCTACACCGCCCTGCAACCAGGGTGAGCCTCTTTTTGAAGTAGGAAAGATAAAAGAAGAAAAATAAAAAAATGAGTTAAAAACCGGGCTTGTGGAAAACCTACTCAACCTGGACAAGTTTGGTTTAGGCTAGACCCGGCTAAGGGAAAAAAACGAGGCTGAACTAAAACGGATGGCCAGTTAGAGGGTGGGGAACTTTGGCATCACCTCGGATGCAGGCCAGCTGGCCCTTGAGGGTCTGACCGGCTGGCTTTATTCTTGATTCTTTAAGAAAAAAGAGTTTCAAAAAACACCATGACGACAAAATAAATTTAGACAGCGGTAGACCTGAGCTACTCTCTCGTCTAAAATAACTATGTGAGTTTGTTTTTTCTGGCTGATCTACCAGAGTTTAAGGCCCTGGTAGAGAAATTGAACCGGGGGGAGGACTGTCTTTTTTTATCCGGCCTGACGGCTGAAGCCAAGCCCTATTTTTATTCTTTTCTGGCCAGCCAGGTGAAAAGGCCGCTGGTGGTGGTGGGCCCGGCCAGCCGTTCTCTGGATGAGCTTAAAGAAGAAATTGATAACTTCCTGCATCTTTTTTCCTGGACCAGAGAAACTCTGGTCCTCCCGGCTTTAAGCTCTGACCCTTATCTGGAAGTGGAAGCTCCCCTGGAAGCAGTGGCTTCCCGGATGAAAGTTTTTTACAGTTTGCAGCGTGGCCACCATCCCCTCATCCTGACCAATTTACCCGGTCTTTTAAAACCGGTTCCCAACCCTTCAGAACTTGAGACTTCTTTCCTGAAGATAGAAACAGGTAGCCAGCTTGAACGGGAAGAAGTGTTGCAAATACTGGAAGAGTTTGGTTATGTGAAAGAAGACCTGGTGGCCTCAGCCGGAGAATTTGCCTACCGCGGCGGCATCGTGGATATCTATTCAGTCTGGTCAGATAAGCCCTTCCGCCTGGAGTTCTCCGAAGACAGGATTGCTTCCATCAGAGAGTTTGATGCCTCCACCCAGAGGTCCGTCCGCCGGGTTGATTCGGTAGTCATCCCCTCTCTCCGTGAATTCCCGGGCAGAAAGGATTTTATCCAGCATTTCTGCCAGTTTATCAAGCATTTCCCTGGTAGCCAGGGGGACCTCAGGAAAAAGGCGGAGCTTCTGGAGCAGGGAGAAATTTTCCCCTCCTTTGCCTACCTGGCTTTGCTGCTCAAAGAATATTTTGTCCCGCTTAAAGATTACCTCCAGAATCCTTTGTACATTATTGAAGATGAAGAAGTAGTGGAAAAGGAATGGCAGGAAAGTTTAGACGACTGGAAAGAAGCCAGGGAAGAACAGAGCCGCAGTGGCCATTTTTACCCCCAGCCGGAAGAGATTTTTGACCTGGACTTTTACCGGCAAATAAAAGACCGGGCCCTTCTTGTGGGCGAATGGGTGGAGGGCAGCGAGCGGCTTCCTTTTGAGTTTGGTTTCCAGCCCGTGCCCCGGTTTGAAAACCGCCTGCCTTTTTTCCTTCAATACCTTAAGAAAAGACAGGAGGAAAGAGACCTCTGTTATATTTTTGTCTCCAACCCCGGGAAGAGAGACCGTCTGGCTTCTATTTTGCAGGAAAATGAAATCAGCGTCCGGCTGCTTTCCGCAGTACAGGAGAAACCGCGGGGTGAAGAAATTAACCTGGTGGATGGCCGTTTGCGCCGGGGGTTCAGCTATCCGCGGCAAAAAGTATTTATCTTTGCCGAACAGGATGTTTTTACCGAAGAACAGGTTCTGGTCAGCCGCGTGCCCCGCAAGCTCTTTTTCTCTCAATTCCAGGATTTAAAGCAGGGCGATTATGTTGTCCACAGTGAGTATGGCATAGGCCAGTTCAACGGACTGCAGAAACTAAACGTGGACGGTAGCCCGCACGATTTTATTGAGCTCATCTACCGCGATGGAGACCGTCTGCTGGTGCCGGTAGAAGACCTGAACCTGGTGCAAAAATTTTCCAGCTCAGCCGGAGTGCCGCCCCAGCTGGATAAACTCGGCACTCAGACCTGGGCCCGCACCAAAGCCCGGGTAAAAAAGGCAGTAGAAGAAATTGCCCAGGAATTGCTGGAACTTTACGCCAGAAGAAAAACTGTTCAGGGCATAGCTTTCAGTCCGGAAGGTCAGTGGGAAAAAGAATTTGACAAGATGTTTGCCTACGAAGAAACCGAAGACCAGCTGCGGGCCATTGAAGAAATAAAAAAGGACATGGAATCTCCCCAGCCGATGGACAGGTTGCTCTGTGGAGATGTGGGTTATGGAAAAACTGAGGTGGCCATGCGAGCTGCTTTTAAGGCAGTGATGGACGGCAAGCAGGTGGCCGTTCTCTGTCCCACGACCATCCTGGCCACCCAGCATCTTCACACCTTCCGGCAGAGGATGATGCTTTTCCCGGTGCGGGTAGAAGCACTCACCAGACTGCAGAAAAAAAATGAACAGAAAAAAATTCTGGAAGACTTAAAGAAAGGGTTTGTGGACATCATCATAGGCACCCACCGGTTGCTCTCCCCGGATGTGGAATTTCACGACCTCGGGTTGCTGATCATAGATGAAGAACAGCGTTTCGGAGTAGGGCATAAAGAAAGGATTAAGCAGCTTAAAGCCAACATTGATGTGTTGACCCTGACGGCCACACCTATCCCGAGAACGCTAAATCTGGCCCTCAGCGGCCTGAGGGATATCAGCCTGATTGAAACACCGCCGCGGGACAGACTGGCCGTGCATACCGTTGTTTCGCCCTTTAACTCGCGGCTGATTGCTCAGGCCATCAAGCAGGAACTGGAGCGCAACGGCCAGGTTTATTACATCCATAATCGCATTGAAGACATAGACCGGGTGGCCCGGTATCTGGAAAAGCTGGTTCCCCAGGCCCGGGTCATAACAGTTCATGGGCAGATGAAAGGGGCTGAGCTGGAAAAAAGAATGATGGATTTTATAAACGGGAAATATAACGTGCTGGTGTCCACGACCATTATCGAAAACGGCATTGATATACCGCTCGTCAATACTCTAATTGTGGACCGGGCCGACCTCTATGGCCTAGCCCAGCTTTACCAGCTGCGGGGCCGGGTAGGCCGCTCTTCCAGGCAGGCCTATGCCTATTTTCTGGTGCCACCGCTGGTAGAACTTACCCCCCAGGCAAGAGAAAGACTAAAAGCCCTGAAAGAATTTAGTGAACTCGGGTCAGGCTTCAGACTGGCGGCCCGGGACCTGGAAATCAGGGGAGCCGGGAACATCCTCGGCCACCGGCAGCACGGCTTCATGGAAGCAGTCGGGTATGAATATTTTATGCAACTTCTGGAAAAAGCTATCAGAGAACTCAAAGGCGAAAAAATTGAAGAGGTTAAGTGTGAAATTAATTTGAAGGTTGATTTCCGTATTCCGGAAGATTATCTCCCGCAGGTGAACCTGAGGCTAAACCTTTACAAGAGGCTTTCCAGCCTGGAAAACGAAGAAGAGGCCGGGCGCCTCAGACAGGAGGTCATAGACCGTTTCGGGCCGCTGCCCCGCGGGGTGGAAAACCTGTTTTATTACGCCCAGATTAAGTATTATGCTCAGAAAACCAGGCTTAAAGCCCTTGACCGGCACGGAAACCGCCTGCTGGTTAAATTCCCGCCGGAAGTGAATTTTGTCTGGAATAAGACGCAGAGTCTTCTGCGCCGTTTTTCGGGCAGTGTTTCACCCCTGGGGCTTATCACCTTTAACCTGAGGGCAGAGGATGAGCAGGAATTTTTGCGCCAGACTCTGTTTATCTTGAAGGAGCTCTACTCGTATACTATAATCAACTGAGATAGCACAAGATGAAGAAAATTATAGCCCTGGTCCTCGTTCTGCTGGTGGTGGGAGTGTCTCTTTACCTGGGCTACTCTTATTTTAAAAAAGAAACTTTAAGAAAAAAGCAACAGAGCCTGGAAGAAAAGCCGGTGCTGGAAATAGAAGAAATCAGGTATACCCTGGGCGATTTTATGTCCTATGTCAGGCAAATCAACCAGGATGACGGCCATCTTCCTCCTGAAGTGCTGAGCGAGTTGTTTAATCAGTTTGTGGAAGACAAGTTGATTCTTTATTCTGCCCGTAAGCAAAACCTGGAGCTCACGGAAGAAGAAAAACAGGCTTTTCTCCGGCGGGTGACGCGCGATTACCCGGTGGAACAGAACCTGACTAATAGTTTATCAGAAGATAAAAATTTCCTGGATAGCCTTCTAATTGAAAAGTATAAACGAGAAAGAGTAAAAGACCTGGTGGTTACAGATGAAGAGGTAAAAAATTATTACCAGGAGCACAAAAAGGATTTCCTGGTGCCTGAAAGAGTCAGGGTCAGTCAGATTCTGGTTAAGTCCAGTGACCTGGCCATCAAGCTCCAGGAAAAGTTGAAAAATTCCACCGAGGAGCAGTTCCATCAGGCAGCCAAAGATTATTCCGAAGCGCCGGATGCTTACAAAGGCGGGATAATGGGCGTTTTCAAGCCGGGAGACCTGCCTTATGATATGGAAAAAGTAATTTTTGCCCTGGAAGAGGGTAAGGTCTCTCAGGTTTTTGAATCACCTTATGGCTACCACATTTTCCGGCTGGATAAAAAATACCCACCGGCTCTGATGGAGCTGGAGGAAGCCGCGCCCCGGATAAGAAACCTTTTGCGGGAAAAGAAGGTTAAAGAGATTATAGAAAAAGAAGTTGAAGATTTGAAAGAGACTTACCACTGGAAAATTTATGAAGAGAATCTGCCTTTTAAACTGGAAAGGAAAAACAATGTTTAAGAAGAAAATAACCTGGTTACTTCTGATTCTGGCCCTGGGGGGAGTCCTGCTGCGGGCCGACATCGTGGAAGAGATTGTAGCCATCGTCAATGGTGAGGTCATTACTCTTTCCGATTACAAGGAGCAGTTTAATTCCATGGTTCAGCTGCTGAGGTCCCAGTTGAGCGGGGAAGCGTATTTTAAAGAGTACGAAAAACTTAAAGATAACCTTCTGGACATGATGATTACCGACCTGCTGCTTTTGCAAAAAGCCAGAGAAAAAGGTTTGAATGTGAAGGAGCAGGTTAAAGCCACCATCGAGCAGATTAAAAAACAGAACAACCTGGAATCAGATGAGGAGCTGATGCAGGCCATGAGGTCTCAGGGTATAGAGTACAACCAGTGGGTAAAACAATTAGAAGAGAATTATCTGAGGCAGGCGGTCATTTATTCTGAAGTGGACCGGACCATCGTTCTTGATGATTCAGAAATTGTTCAGTATTACAAGCAGAAACCTCAGGAATTTGTTGTTCCGCCCGAGTTTCACATCAAGGTCATTTATCTTTCCAGCACCAATCCCGGGGTGGAAGAAAAAAAGCAGGAAATAAGCGCCAAGCTTAAGAACGGCGGCAAATTTGAAGACCTGGTGGCCGAGTATTCCGAAGGCCCAAAAGATAATGGGGGAGACCTGGGGTTTTTTAAGAAGGGGGAAATGGATAAGGCACTGGAAGCAGCCGTGGAAAAGCTGAAAGTGGGAGAAATCTCAGACTGGGTGGAAGCCCGGAATGGCTGGTATTTGCTTAAACTGGAAGAGAAAAAAGACAGCTACCAGAAAAAATTTGATGAAGCCAGAAAAGAGATTGAAGAAAAAATCTACCTGGAAAAAAGGCAGAAGAAGATAGAGGAATATGTCAATAAGCTGAAAGAGGAAAGTTACATAAAAATTTTAAAGCCCAACCCGCTGAATCTTTAATTTTCTGGGTCTAAATTTTTAACTGTTCAGCCGACAAAAACAGCGGCCGCCACGGCCGTGGTCCATAATCCCCGGGCTCCGGTAGCTATCTGAGAAATGCTTTTAGTTTTTACGGTCAGGTGTTCAGAAAGGCGGTAATAATTTTCCCGTCCCCGCCGGAAATTTTCTCTGGCATAGGCCTGCCCGAGCTTGGTGGCCAGCATTTCAGCCGCCAGTTCTTCTGCCTGCTGGCCCGCTTCTTTTTCTGTTTCTCCGAAGCCTTCGTGTTCCGCCAGGTAGCCATACTGTTCTTTGTCCTGAGGAATGGCCAGCCCGATAGAAGCAGAAATAAGGCGGTGGGCTTCATCGGTAGAATTTTCGCTCATAACCAGAAAAACAATCTGGCCGGGCTTTAATTTTTTCAAACCTTCGGCTCTACTTATCAGCTGGCCATGTGGTGGGAAAATGCTAGAAACCCGGACCAGGTTGAAGGGAGAAATACCGGCTTCTCTTAAAGCCAGTTCAAAGCTGACCAGCTTCTGGGGATGCTGTCCTTTACCCCTAGTCAGAAAAACCTGCTTTGGCAAGAAGGTGTCCATCTTTTCTATCCTTTCTTAGAAAATGTCTGGTGGAATTTATTTCTTGGTTTCTTCCTTTTTTTCTTCTTTCTTTTCTACCACCGGGGTAACGACCTGGTCTTCTTTAAAGTCTATCGTTTTAGAAACTTCCCATTCGCCCAGGAGAACAAATTCGGAGCCGTGGGCTCTGGCAAACAGCTGGACTAC
>JBBIRN010000105.1:0-7829 GCA_037441785.1 Candidatus Aminicenantota bacterium
CAGACATGTTATGCACCTGAAGCTCCCTCCTTTTTATGTTACTTTTTCTTTCCCGGATAAGAACTTTACCTATTCCGGTCAGAGTCTTGGCCTGCCTGTAGCTCTGCTGGCTGTGGGTCAAAAACTCGCCACTTTTGAAGCTCCTCTTCAGTTAGCCATAACCCGGGAAGCAGCTTTTACCGGCCGGGTGGACATTAACGGCCAGGTACTGCGCATTGAACCTGAAGGCCTGGAAGAGAAAATTAAGGCCGCTTTCTACTCCGGCTTGCGCTACCTGGTAATACCCGAAGATAATATCAAGGAAGCCTCACTGATTCTCTACCAGCTTCTGTCTAGGCACCCTTTTAGAAGGTTAGAGCTGGTCGGGGTAAAAAAACTTACTGAAATCATAGAAAACGAGAAGCTGGTTAAGAAAAAATCCGTTCCACGTTTTATCTGGTTTATAAAATCCCATCGGGCCTCGATCTTAAAAACCCTGCTGTTCTTGCTGGTCCTGTCAGGGCTGTTTATGCTCAGCCGGCATTTCGGGCTCCAGCCCTGGAAAGGCAACCAGGTAATTTATTTAGAAACAGCCAACGACCAGCTTCTGGCTCTAAATGAAAACAAATTAACCATTTGGAAACATCAGCTAAAAAATTCTGTGGAACCTGGAAGTCTAACCCAGGAATTAGTGGACCTTGATGGAGACCAAAAGAAAGAAATACTGGTTTCGGTAAATTATAAAGGAGCCGGGAAACAAAATTCAGAAGTATTTCTTTTTGAACAAAATGGCCGGCTGCGCTGGTCGTATCAACCAGGAAAAAGGATTAAAACCCTGACTGATGAGTTTACCAATAATTTCATCACCAGAATCATTGGAGCTTGGAACTTCAGAAAAGACTCTCCTGAAAAATTTATCCTGGTCTTGTCCAACCACGTTACTTGGTATCCAACCCAAATTACCCTGCTTAATCCCTCCGGTCAGGTTATCGGAGAATACTGGCAGGTCGGGCATCTTGGTAAGGATTCTCTGGTAGTGGAAGATGTTGATGAAGATGGCTGGAATGAAATCATATTAGGTGGCACCAACAACGATTTCCAAAGCGCCTGCCTCTTAGTATTGGACCCCAGGAAAGTTGAGGGCTGCTCCCCTTCCAGCGGCAACCCGGAATTCCAGTTCCAGGACCTGCCGCCAGGAACTCAGGAATACTACATTCTGTTTCCCCGCACGACCCTGAATCAGGTCATGGCCTTGAGAAATTATGCCAGGCAGGTGGTCTTCCTCCGAGAAGATAAAACTCTTGAGGTCTCCTGCACTGAATTCTCTAAGGAAACGGCTTATGAGGTTTTGTACAACTTTGATAATCATTTCCAGCCTTTATTATCCCGGCCGACAGACCTGACCATTGAAAAAATAAAAGAACTCCTGGCCAGCGGGATTTTACCACCGCACGCTCTTACTGAACTGAGGATTCTTAAAGAAAAAATTAAATTCTGGGATGGCGAAGGCTGGTCGTACCAACCTGCCCGCAACAAAAACCTGACCTTTTAACACCATTTCTATGACAGCTCTTTAATAATCTGAAAAATTTAAAAAAATTCCTTAAATTTTCTGCAAAACAAAATTTCGTCTGCCTATATATTTCTCCAGGAAAAGGGGAACAGGCAAAAAGGGCTGATGGGAACCATTTTTTTTTGCAGTCATTAGCTGATATTTAATATACCAGGGCCTAAAAATTATTCAAGAAAGGTATAATTTTTTAACATAAAGCTCCAAAAATACTTTCTTGCCAGTCAGGTGTTCCAGCTCTTCCCGGGCCAGAGTGCCTATTTTTTTAATCATAGAGCCTTCCCGGCCGATGACAATTTTTTTCTGAGAATCTTTTTCTACGTAAATTTCGGCGTAGATAGCTATGAGGTTCTTCTCCGGCTTCTCTTCCAGCCGCATTACACTTACAGCCACAGAATGGGGCACTTCCTGGTGCAGGTTCATAAGAACTTTTTCCCTGATTATTTCCGCCGCCTGGATACTCAAAGGGTAATCAGTAACCATATCTTCAGGGTAAAGGGCCGGTCCTTCAGGCAAGAAGGGAAAAATCTTTTTTAGCAGAAGGTCCAAACCTTCACCCGTTACGGCAGAAACAGTCACTGCCTCCTGGACGGGTACAACCTTTTTCACTTCCTGCTCCAGAGCGGAGATGGCTTCCTCCGAAGCCAGGTCTTTTTTGGTAATCACCAGCAGGCAGGGTAGCTGGGTTTTATTAATCTCTTCCATGAGCAGCCTGTCTTCTTCATCAAGTTCCCGGGAGCCATCAACCAGGAAAAGAACCAGGTCCACTTCCTTAATGGTTCCGGTCACCGGCGAATTGAGGAATTCTCCCAGGGCATCTTTTGGTTTATGAAAACCAGGAGTATCAACAAAAACTATTTGTCCTTCTGGTCGGTTGACCACACCCCTGATTTTAAACCTGGTGGTCTGAGGCTTTTCGGAAACTATGCTGACCTTTTTTCCGGTCAGGGCATTAATCAGGGTTGATTTCCCGGCGTTGGGTTTACCAACTACAGCCACAAAGCCAGAACGCATAAAACCTCCTCTCCAAAGCCATGGATTTAATGGATAAATTTTAGCAGGAAGGGTTAAAAATTTCTATCAGTGTTTTTCGCGTGCCGCATTGGAAGCATTGCCATTGCTGTGGCCCGAACTTGAGCTCTGAGCTGCCGACACCTTGGTGTTAACCGGGGTCGGGGAATTAGGAGATGAGCTAGAAGGAACATAACTACCATCAGAAGAGAGGTAGCCCACTCCTGCTGGCTGAACAACTCCTTGAGGTGTAATCCTCAGGTGCATTTCTCTGGCTTCTTTTGAGCTCAAACCTATATCTGGAGCGACAATTGAATTGCGGCTGCTATCATAAATTATTCTGAGACCGGTTTCTCTGGCCACCCGGATATCCGGATTCCAGTCTCTGAACCTCATTAACTGTTTTTCCACAGGCCGGCTAATTTCCCGAGAAGTCTGAGGTTGACCTGAACTTCGGAGTTGACCTTTGTCCAGCTGGCCATTCTTTGGCACTGCGTAATTCAGGTGGTTATCTGGCTTTTGAGCCTGGCTTTTTTCCGCGGCAGGTAGATTCCCCTGAACAGCTATACCGCTGCTGGCTTCTCTGGCTGAATCCAGCTTTTGCCACTTTAAAAATTCGGCGGCCACGAACCTGGAGGAGACATGGCCCGCGGTGGTTTTTACCCCAGAAGAAGCGGAAGACCGGGCCTTTATTTCTTCTATAATCTTATCCCGGGAAGTAATTATCCGGGACTTAAGGTCTTTACTGGCCAGCTCTTCACCCCTAACCGTGACCGGCTGTAATTTACCGCTAATTCTTTCCAGAACCGCACTATCATTTTTTTCCACCGCCTTGGCCAGGTTAGTAACAATTTTTTTGTAGTCAGAAGGAACAGCCACGTCCGTTCTTTTCTTAAGCTGGTCCTTCGTTATCTTAGTTTGATACCAGTTCGCTTCTCCTGTTCCGGGGAAAGAACCTGGATACCCACTATTCCAGTAGCTATTCCAGTAATAATCTACAGGGCTTAAACCATAATAACCAAAATACAAAAAGTCATCCAGAGTCCACGGCCTCCAGCTGAAGAACCCGTAATAAAAATACCAGTCAACCCAGGCTGGAGCGAAAACCGAACCCGGTATCCAAACCCAGCCCAGTTTCTTATCCCATTGCCAGATACCCAGATGGTAGGGAACCCAGCCCCAGGGTTCTTCAGGAACCCAGTAAAGGGAACCGTTGACTGAAGACCAGCGGCCGTAGACATAAGGAGACCAGTTGCCCCAGGGATAGATATCGTTATAATAGGGCCTCCAGACATAACCATAAAGGTTATCCCAGACCCATTCACCGTATTGATTTCCATAGTACTGGGCAAAGTAAAAGACAGCCGCAGGCAATTTTTGTACCGGTTTTGGAAGAGGAGTCACCCCTTTATGCAGGTCTACAAATTCCCGGTTTATTTTTTCATTCCAAGCTATAAAGCCATCTAAATCACTAAAGGCCGTAACCCTCTGAATTTCTGGAGTTAAACCGATGATGACATTTTCACCCTTTTTGATAGTCTGAGCCTTGAGGTTTTTCTCGTCCGGACCAAAGAGCACCTTAGCACTCCCCTGGCGGACAGAAATCCTGGCTGAGACCGGTTCATCTTGAGCAACGACCAGAACAGTATGATTTTTCATCTTCAGAGCTGCTGAAGGAGTAACTAACTGGAAGATTTCCCATGAATTATAGGCAGTGTACATAAGATACATGCGCCCCTTTTCCAGAAACAGGCTGGAAAGCTTTTCCTCGGAGCTCAGGGTCTGGGCCAGAACAGTCTCCACTTTTAACCTGGAGTTAACATCAAGCCGGATTATAGTCCCGCTGTCAAACTGGATTTCGCAGGGCCGGTCATAGGTGACAATCACATCACCAGGAACTACCGGAAAATTAAGCTGCACTTCTTCTCCAGGCATCAGCCCGTTTCGCAGCACTTCAGGGTTTTTGGTTCCAACATCATCAGGCAGGTAGCTTATATGGCCAAAGTAGAAATCTTTTTCTCCGTTAGACAGGGTGTAATGTTTATCACCGGCTACACCCGTATAAGCAGTTAAAAAAACAATAAAAACCAGTAAAAAGATAAATTTCAGCCGGTTAAGCATTTATTTTCACCTCTACCTAAACATTAAGCATAAAACGTGCCAAAGTCAAATATTATCTCTGCCTTGAGAAAAGGAAAAAGGGGGACAATACTGTCCTCTAAATAAACAAGCTGTCACCTGACGGGTTCAATTAATACAACCGATTACCCTTGTCATCAAAGATTATAAAAGCCGGCAGGTTTTTAACCACAATTTTCCTTATCGCCTCCATGCCCAGGTCAGGGAAATCAAGAAGCTTGCTGGAAACAATATGCTCTTTGGCCACCAGAGCAGCCGCCCCGCCGATGGTACCCAAATAAAAACCCCGGTACTTGCGGCAGGCTTCCACTACTTTATCTGAACGATTACCTTTAGCCAGCATCACCCGGGAAGCGCCGGCTTTCATGAAATCTTCCACATAATTATCCATTCTCTGAGCAGAAGTCGGGCCAAAGCTGCCCGTGGGCATCCCCCTGGGAGCCCTGGCTGGACCAGCGTAATAAATGGCAAACTTTTTGAAATAATCAGGCAGCGGTTTGCCTTCATCAAGCATTTTTTTTAGCCTAAGATGAGCAATGTCCCTGGCTACAATCAGAGTCCCGGACAGACTGAGCCGCGTACCTACTGGATACCTGGAAAGTTCCTCCACCAGACCTTCCATTCCCTGGTCCAGATTAATGGAGGGAACCTCCTCCAGAGATAGGCTTTCAATCTTGGGCAGAAATCGGGCCGGATTCCGGTCCAGCTTTTCCACAAACAAGCCGCCTTTCGTAATCTTGGCCCGGATATTTCTATCAGCGTTGCAACTAACGCCGATGCCTACCGGTAACGAGCCGCCATGCCTGGGTAATCTTATGACTCTGGCTTCAACCGCCAGAGCTACTCCGCCAAACTGTGCTCCTAAACCTGTTTCTCTGGCAATCCTGAGAACCTTCTTTTCCCAGTCCAGGTCTCTGTACCCATGGGGCTTACCTGTCGGGCTCGTAACCAGGTCATCCAGAAAACCGGCTGAGGCCAGTTTCACGGTCTTTACGTTCATCTCCGGCGAAAGCCCGCCTACCACCACCGCTATACGGTAAGGCGGACAGGCAGCCACACCGATGGCTTTTATTTTTTCCTTTAAAAACTCATAAAGGGTAGGTTCATCAGCCAGCAAAGATTTGTTTTCCTGGTAAAGAGCTGTTTTGTTGGACGAACCGCCACCCTTGGCCATGATATAAAATTGATATTCATTCCCTGTGGTGCTAAAAATTTCCACCTGAGCCGGTAGGTTATTGCCTGTGTTTATTTCTTCCAGCATGGAAAGCGGAGCATTCTGGGAAGCGCGCAGGTTAAGCCCGGTGTAGGCCTCAAAAACTCCATGGCTCAGATACCTGACATCATCCACACCCGTCAGCACCTTTTCTCCCTTGTAGCCGAGGATGTTAGCTGTGCCCGTATCCTGGCAGAGTGGTAACTGTCCTTCAGCAGAAATGATGGCATTCTTGAGCAGCATGGCCGCCACGAACCTGTCGTTGTCTGAAGCTTCCGGGTCCTCAAGAATGGAAGCCAAATTTTCCAGGTGAGAAGTGCGAAAATAAAAGTTAACCCTGGCTAAAGCTTCTCTGGCCAGCAAGCGCAGGGCTTCAGGCTCAACTTCCAGAAAAGTTTTTCCGCGAATTTTTATTTCCCTGACAAATTTCTCGGTGAGTTTCTCATACTCTACTTTTGGCTTGCCTCTTTTTTCCCTTGGCAGCAGTGGAACATACTCAAATTTCATTCTTTCTCCTCCAGCCAGGTTGGGGTTCAGTCCTCTATATCCATGTACTCAATGATATCTTCAAAGCCAGCGATAGTCTTTTGTCCGACCATGCCAATGAGCATGAAATCGTTGGTCAGGGGGTTGAGCCTGAATTCCTTGAGCAACCGGAAATTCTCTATCTGACCGGTACGGTCCACGTGAGTCCTCGGACCGGTGCAGTATATTTTTATATCTCCGACCATTATGGCATCTTCGCCAGGAACGCTGACGATGGGCAGGTCAGCAGCAATTATTTCCTTCACCTTTCCTTCCAGTTCATCCAGGTCAATGTTGGGCCTTTCATTAAAATTAATGACAAAGCCATGCCTGACATCAGAATGAATCAGCGGAGAACCGGACCTGTAATGATAATCCCTTTCCAGAATGTAAGTGGTGAGGTCTTCGGCCGAATGAGCCATCAAGCGGTATTTTATGGTTTTATCCACGATGGCTTTTATGTTCTGGGGGAATGGACCGAAAACCGTCGGGCGGGCAACGATTATTTCTTCCCCGATGCCGATAAGGACGTGAGCGTTACAGCCCAGCACCTCATAAATCAGGTCAAAATGTTCCACCACCACTCGGCGCTTGTGCTCCACCGCCCGCCTGATAGCTTCCCGTATCTTGTATTTCTGCATGAAAGCCAGCTCATGCCGCACGTCTATGTGAAAAGTATGGCCGGAAAAATAATCATCCGGTGAAAAAGAATAAATGGGTGCCCTTCTGACGTTCACCCCTTCATCCTCATTGGTCAGTTCCAGCCCGGGGAAAAGCCCGCGAATCAGCGTGGATTTGCCTGAGCCTTCATCCCCTATGATGCCAATCAGGTAATCGGTTGGTGTCAGGTAGCGCCGGGCAATTTCGCTGGCCACCATATAGAGACGGTAACGGCCGCGGGGTGCATAGTAAACAGCATAGATCAGCGTGTCAACGCGGGAAAGCTGTTTTGGGTCCATTCTTCACCCCTTAAACTTTTATGGCCTTAAAAGGTCAAGTTCAGCAACGGCGCGTGCTGCTGCGCTCCATAAATGTCTGTGTCCCCGGGTGCACCTGAAGGGATAATCCTTCTTATGGTCACTTTAATGGCCTGGCTCGGTTCAAAATAAACAATTTTTAACACGTCTGATTCCGGAATCCCGTAAAGTCTGGCTATTTTCCTGGCGGTGATAATTTTTTTCTCCCGGAAATAATCAAAATACTTTCTTTCTTTGAACATGATATCAAGAGTCAGCTCAAAAGGTCCAGAATTTTTTGAACGGATAACCCTGGCCACTTTTAGGATGCTTCTTTTTTTTCTTCCGGTCTTGTTTTTTTTAGTCATTTCTCCCCCCTATAACTTTTCCACCTCAGTCTTAAAAATCCCCTGGTCTTCCAGCTTCATCAAATGGT
>JBBIRN010000106.1:0-975 GCA_037441785.1 Candidatus Aminicenantota bacterium
AGCACCAGCCTTTTAAGGAAATCATCTCTTCCTCCTTCTCTTCATAATTTCACCGTATTTCCCCTCGAAAATGCCAAACAAACCTGTTCCCTGTTCTTTATCCGCTTCAGGCAAGTATCTGTTATAATTGTTTATAATTGTCTTCAACGCTTTGAAATGAACACAAGATAATGGCCAGGTTTGAGAAATTAAAGGCCCGGGCTGAAGCCCTGAAGAATGAAGTGCTGGCTTTAAGCCTGGCGCTTAAGAATAGGAGAACACCACTCCTGGCCAAAATACTTATTGGCCTCACGGTCAGCTATGCCCTTAGCCCGATTGACCTCATCCCTGATTTTATCCCGGTTCTCGGTTATGTTGATGACCTTATTGTGCTGCCAGCTCTTATTGCTATTTCTATCAGGCTTATCCCTCCCGCTGTCCTGGCTGACTGCCGGGCCAGGGTAAAAGATGGATACACCATAAACAAAACCCTGGGCTGGATAGCCGCCAGTCTGATTGTCCTTTTCTGGGCCGCCGTGATTGGATTTGCCGTGGAGAAGCTTTTAAGCAGAAAATAAGTCAGCCTTAATAACCAACCAAGTCAGGAAGGAGGAAGCAATGAAAATCAAAAAACTGGCAGCCTGGACTGTGCTTATGGCATTGGGGATGAGCTGCCTGATGGTCATGTCGGCCCGGGCGACTTCCGTTGTTACCGGCAAGTTCGTCGGGGTCATGATGGACACTCGAACCCCCAGGACCATTAATACAGGGTCAACTAACCTGCAGGTTCTAAGGATTTATGTCTATGACCCGGTCCGGCCAGCCGAAATAGCCTATACTACAGACCAGCTCCAATCCGATAGACCTGGAGCCTTTTTATGCCAGACAAGATGGCTGACCGGTCTAACCATAGTCGGCGGTACCTTTACCGCCAGCCACACCATGTTCTCGCGTCCCGGAATTTCCTATTACTGGGAAGCCCTCGGCGACTGAGGC
>JBBIRN010000106.1:1005-2499 GCA_037441785.1 Candidatus Aminicenantota bacterium
CTATCTTTGAGGTGTAAAATATCCTTTTATTAAAAATAGCCTTAATTTTAGGCTGTTTGTTGTAAAATAGGCCACAATAAAATAATAGTTTAAGGAATTTTTGAGATTAACCCCTCTTTTTCAATTCTTATTTTTATTACCTGCGCGTCTACCTCAAATATAGGGCCCAATCTTAAGGCTATGACATCAACTACCCAGTCTAGATATTCCTCTCTTTTTAACTTCTGTTTTTTTGATTTATCAACATTTATTAATTGACTAATTAGCTGTTGATTAAATTTATTTTCCAATTGAGACCCTGGGACCAGGAATAAGCCAGCAAAATTGTTAGCTTGAAATTCAAGATGCCGATAACTTATTTCATCCACCTCAGAAATGAATTTTCTCCATTGCTCCAGGTTTTTCATTTCCATGTTCGCATAAATCTTCTCATGCAGAATTATATGCCCCAGTTCATGAGCCAGAGTGAATCTATATTGAGGATTCAAGTTTTCATATAAATATTCATCAACATACATATTTCTAAGATCGCTGGAAGTAAAAGCGTTTATTCCAAAATTGGTGAAAAGATTAGGGAAAGGGATGATATTTATTTTCAGGATATTATCAATGATATGTTCTACAGGGATGGGCAGGTTATATTTACATCCAAATTTTTCCAGACTCTCAGCGGCTATTCTGGCAATTTGCTGGTATGAAAGATAGGGCACTTTCAAAGAAACAGACAAATTATGTTCTCCTGATTTTATCTATAAGCTCATTAAGCATCTCCCTGGATACTTTTTTACCTCTAATGGTCCTGAAAATGACCGGTAAAGCTTTAAGAACTTCATCGTCATCAAGGAAATCCTTCGGCAATTCTCCACGGCTGGCGGCCGCTCGATCAAAGAATTCCAGCCATTCATCACTCCCTTTCTTTAAGCCAAGAAAAGTGGCGTATTCTTCTAATTTCTCTCTTGAAGCAGGAGGAGACAGGAGACCTCTTTCCAGCTTGCTGATATTTCCAGGGTCCAATCCATATTTTTTGCAAAATTCTCTCAAGGTGAATCCCTTTTCTATTCTTTTTGCCTTAAAATATTCTCCAAAAGTCGTTTTGATAGCCATTGTTTAAGCCTCCTGTTGTATATATTATACAACAGGATTGATTTTGTCAATAATTTACCTGATAATTTACCTTCAAATAGACGATTTTATTAAGAAAAATTCTCATACTTATTATTGGGGGTTTTTGGGGTCGGACCACGGTGGGGTTTTTGGGGTCGGACCACGGCAAATATAATATTTAACTATATTTAGCTTATAATTCGACCCGAAAAATCATTGATAAAAATATTTTTAGAATATCAGAAAATTATCTTTACGGAACATATTATTAAACTGACTGCGTACCGATAATTATGGTTTTTCCCAATCCCTACATTATTTATAGGCGCTTATTTAATCAGCTTAAACCAATTTAACTCATTAATAATCTATTAGATAGCGTGGTCCGAC
>JBBIRN010000106.1:2560-7796 GCA_037441785.1 Candidatus Aminicenantota bacterium
ATGCTTGACAAGGCCATAAAAAAATTATTGTAATAATTAAAACCACAAGATGAGAATAAAGATAAGAATAAAAAAAGAGAAAAATGATTTCCATATCAAAGTTCAAAGGTGGCCTAAAGCTCAAAGGTGGCCTAGTCAACTTCCCGAATAAAAAACTTAACCTTGTTACTTACCAGGTATGGAAATAATCATTAATCACCCAGGAGGTTATGATGAATTTTTGGCCTGAAAGAAAACAAAAAAGTAATCTGGCCGAAAAACTGAAAAAAATAGCCAGAACCAGCTTTATGATTTCATCATTTATGATTTCATCGTTGATTCTGATTTTTGCTTCCACAGCCTTTTCTCAGACCTTTGTCCAGCCTAAAGACCCAAAGGCTAAAGCAACCCAGGATATGCTCCTCAGAGCTCAACCAGTTCCTCTGTCTAAAGTCAGGCTGACCGGCGGACCACTTCTCCACGCCCAGCAGCTGGACCGGGATTATCTTTTAAAGCTTGAACCTGACCGCATGCTGGCTCTTTATCGCAAAGTGGCCGGGCTTCAGCCCAAGGCTGAACCCTACGGCGGCTGGGACGGCCCAGGCCGCAATTTGAGTGGGCACATTGCCGGCCATTACCTCTCAGCTGTCAGCCTGATGTACGCCGCCACCGGTGACCCTCGTTTCAAAGAGCGCGCTGATTACATCGTTAAAGAACTCAAAGAAGTTCAGGATAAAAATGGCGATGGTTACCTCGGCGCCCTGGAAGGCGGCCGACGCTGCTTTGAGGCTTTAGCCCGCGGCGAGATTAAAGCCGCAAGCTTTGACCTCAACGGCGAGTGGTCTCCCTGGTACACCCTGCATAAAACCTTTGCCGGTCTCCGCGATGCCTATCGCCTGACCGGAAACCGCACTGCTCTGGAGGTGGAAATAAAATTCGCCGCCTGGGCTGAGAAGATTCTCTCCGGACTCAACCGCTTCCAGCTCCAGAGAATGATGGACACCGAGTTTGGCGGGATGAATGAAATCTTTGTTGACCTTTACGCCGACACCGGCGACCCGCGCTGGTTGAAGCTGGCTGAAAAATTTGAGCACGAAATTTTCGTCTCCCCACTGAAGCGCCACGAAGACATTCTGGCCGGGACCCATGGCAACACGCAAATCCCCAAGATGATCGGCTCGGCCGTGCGCTTCCTCTACACGGGCCAGAGTTCAGACCTGATGGACTCCAGCTTCTTTTTTGACCGCGTCGCCTCCCACCACAGCTTTGCTACCGGAGGCAACGGCATGAATGAATATTTTGGCGCCGCCGAAGAACTGGCTCACCAAATTGACGGCCGCACGGCAGAAAGCTGCAACGTCTACAACATGCTCAAGCTCAGCCGGATTCTTTTTGCCCTGAACCCGGATGCTCACTATGCCGATTTCATGGAAAGAGCCCTCTTCAACCATGTGCTGGGTTCTATCGACCCGGAAGACGGCCGCATGTGCTACATGGTGCCGGTTGGCCGCGCCGTTCAGCGCGAATACCAGGACATGTTCCGGAGCTTTACCTGCTGCGTCGGTTCCGGCATGGAAAATCATGCCCTCCATGGCCTGGGAATTTACTATGAAAACAAAGACAGCCTGTGGATAAATCTTTTTGTGCCCTCTAAAGCAGAAGCTGAGATGCTTGGCGCCTCCATCAACCTGCAAACGGATTTTCCCGAAGGCGAAAAAGCCAGTATCACCATCGGGCTAAAGCAACCAAAAGAATTTACCGTGTTTTTGCGGCGGCCATGGTGGGCTGGAGAAGGATTCTCTGTCAAAATAAACGGACAGCCGCTGCCGGCTGAATCTCTGCTTCCTTCTTACTCAACCGCCAATCCACAATACGCCCAGGCCATCAAAGAACAGGCTCGGGTTGGCTATTATGTGGAGATAAAAAGACCATGGAAAACCGGCGACGTGATTGAGGTTTCTCTGCCCAAATCTCTCTACCTAGAACCAGCGGCTGGCGATTCCAGGGTGGTGGCCATTATGTGGGGTCCCCTGGTCCTGGCTGGAGACCTTGGGCCGGAAAAAACCTGGAGCCGTCGGGAAGAGGAAGAAGACGAAGTAAGACCGGTAGCCACCAGCCAGGATTATCCATTTTTAGTGGCTGCGCCGCGTCCGGTCAGCGAGTGGGTTAAGCCCGTGCCCGGTCAGCCGGGGAACTTTGTCATAAGCGGTGTGGCCAGGAAAATTCAGGAACCAGATAAGACCATAGAAGTAGAAATTATACCGTTCTACCGCTTGCACCGCCGGCTTTATTCCGGTTACTGGGATTACATAGATGAAGCTGAATGGCAGAAAAAAGTAGCAGATTACCGGGCTGAGACGGAAAGGTTAAAAAAATTAGAACAGGCCACCGTGGTTAAAGTTCAGCTAGGCGACCCCAAGAGCGAAAAAGAATTCAATTTTCAGGCCGGAGAAAACATTACCTTCCAGAGAGTTCTGGGCAGCGGAAGCCGCCGCGGCCGCAGCTGGTTTTCCTGCGATTTACCCTTAACCGGGATAGCCAGGCCTGTGTTGCACGTTACTTATTATTCTGAGGAACGGCTGCGCCAGTGCAGTTTCCAGATTCTGGTGGACGGAGAATTACTTTTTAGAGAAGAAATTACCAGAGTACCTACGCCCCAGTTCCTGGAAAAAGAGTATCCTCTGCCAGAAAAGCTAATTAAAGGGAAGAGCAAAATCACCATCAAATTCCAGGCCGAACCAGGAAGTGAAATTGCCCCGGTGGTCAGGCTCCGTTTGCTGAAGTAAACAATCAGTTATCTTCAGATATCATTCAAGCCGCTATAGTAATATTGATTTCTAACTTCGGATTTTTTTACCTGCGCACACCCGTCACTCAACCAGCAAAATGCCGTGAATATGAAGAGCAGGAATGGTGGTGTAAAGATAGCCTTTGTCCCATTTCCATTTTAGCCTGCTACCTTCCGGCATCCAGACCACCTGACGCGGTTTTTCCTCAAGGGCCAGCTTAACCTGGATGGGCCCGACTTGCGGGACGTAGTCTATGAAATTGTAACGGTCTGGCACAGGAAAACCGGTGCGGTTAAGAAGATGAAGCGTCAGGCGGTTATCAGCAGTTCGTCTCAGGGCCACATCCACGGTAGGCGGCGCTTCTACCATCACCGCGGGTGATGGAAATAAATTCTGAGTAAGACTTCCGATAAATTGCCGGAGTGCCGGATGATGGCTGCGGAAAAAGGCCAGAGCTACGGGGCCGTAAACTGCAGCCACTTTACCTTTTCCGTAAGAAGCGATGGTAGCGGCGATGGTCCGACCCCGTCGAAAATCCCGCGTTGGGTACCTGAAGCCGATTGCTTCAGCGCCAGCCAGCTCCACTTCCTGCCAGCGGCCGTTTAAAGAAACCGGGCCAGCCGGCGTGGCCAGCTCGGCTGAAATTGGCTGCGGCTCTCCCACCATTTTTACTCCAAGAAGGGACTCAAACAGACGGGCGCTTTTTTCTCCGAGCAAAAGCAGGCTGCCGCCGTTTTCCACATATCTTACTACTTCTTTCTGAAAATCTGGCTCCAGCCGGTGAGCCTCAGGAATGACCAGAAGCGGAAATTCTTTAATCCTGGAAATTAACTGGTGCTCAGCCAGAATATCCACCGAATAATGAAGTTCCAAAAGGGCGTGAAGCGCACCTTCCAGCTCATCGTACTCACCAGCCCACGGCGAAAAAACCCGGTCCATCCGTTCCCAGAGCGAGGTTTCTGAAAGAAGAAGCGCTACCTGGGGGACTGTTCGGCTCTTGAAGCTCAGAGACTGGCGCTGGCGGCAGAAGCGGGCCACCTGCTCCAGCTGGTCAATGATAGCTGGAACGATATAACCGCGCCGGGTTGGTGTGTTATAAATTTCAAAGCCGCCTCCCTGCATCAAGACCACGGCCGCCTCCTGCTCCAGGTGAACAGCGCTCTTGAGACTCCAGCCCTGGTCGCGACCGCGGTCAAATCCCCAAGCCATCAAATCCCAGGGTTTTCCCGTGCTGGCTAAGTAGCGGGCTTCCATACGGGCCCGGTCCACCGAAAGGCTCGGTGAATAATCGCCCGAAAGAAAATCAAGATGAGCAACTACTGGCTTGGGAGCAAAAGTGGTGTACATCCAGTTGCTGGTCAACTGCACACCGGGACGAAACTCATGCAGGGCGTCAACCCAATGGCAGAGATAGCTCTCAAAGGCCTGGCGCTGGAACATTTTCCACTCTAACCAGTCCGGGTCCGAAGGGCCTTTTGGAGCTCGGGTTTTTCCAGAATATTTTTGCCAGGCTTTTAGCGCTTCGGGTGAATAATCAAGCTCCGCCCGCCAGCATTCGCCATCAACCCAGGCTCCGTCAAGCTCATAAGCGGCGATAACCTCTTTAAGCTGCGGAATTAGCAGCCGGTCAACGTAGGGACCAAAAACAGAAGTAGCATTGGGGTCGCGCTGGCCCTTGGCATCAATTCTGGCCCACTCCGGATGTTCTTCAATGGCTTTAGAATCCCAGACTCCCGAATAATGGATGTAAAGGCCGACACCTTTCTCTCGCGTTACCTTTCTCCAGATGGCCAGAGAATCCTTGACGATACCAGGCGATGGCCAGCCCACTTTCGTCGGGTAACCGGTATAACCCGGGTGGCCCTTGCAATCGTACTGGACATAATCCGGTTTCACCCGGTCCAGAAGCTCAGCGATGTTTTCCTCGCTGACATCAGCTCCCAGCTCGGTGTCAGAGGCATTGGGATGAAGGTCAAAATGCAGTCCAAAGAAGGCCTCTGAGCGGGGCCTCACTTTATCAGTTTTCAAATTTTTCCCGGCCCCAGCAGTCAGGTCTTCAGTTTTACTCTTCTGGCCACAGCCGGGCTGAAAAATTAAAGTCCCTATGACCATTACTAGAATTAAAGTCTTTTTGCCTTTTAATTCTTTTACGTTCATTTTTTAATCTCCTGCCTAAATAAAATCCAGAAATATTCCTGAGACATAAGTTGCGTTAGTGTCAGACGAGCAAATTTATCTTACGCCTGAGAACTGAAATAGAAAATCCAACCGCCCGAGAGCCAGTTCAAAGATGGGAGCAACCCGAAATTCTCCATTAGCCCTCTGTTTTCTTCTATCTCAGGCCGAGTATAAAACCGGAGTATGGCCTGAGTCAAAAAAATTTTTCTTTCAGGTTAGGACATGGTATCCAGTCTAAGGGGAGTATCTGGAAGCGGCGGGGTGGACAGCCAGCTATTGGGATTGAGGTT
>JBBIRN010000107.1:0-3418 GCA_037441785.1 Candidatus Aminicenantota bacterium
AAGAATATCCCAGGGGGGACCCGCTGGAAAGAAGGGTGGCTGATTTCATTGCCGGGATGACTGATGGCTATGCCCTGGCCATCTATAAAAGGATATTTCTTCCTGATGTAAAATTCTAAACAGGTTTTTTAAAAGAAGGAGCCGTTTTTTATTTTTTCTATAATCCTGAGCGTATTACAGGCCCGAGTTTTCTGAGAAACCGGTATCCTGTCATCTTTTATTATTTTTCTTGATTTCTTCTCTTCATTTATTCTACCTGAGCCAGGCGAGGCAGCCATGTTCTGGTGGACAAAATCAGGCTCTTCTGGTAATATTAAAACCAACTTTCCCTCTTTTAAGCCTGCCAGCAGGAGGATGTGCCATGACAGCAGCTGGTTTTCCATTACTTCAAGTAAATAATTTATGTAAATCTTATAATTCTTTTCAAGCAGTAAAATGTGTTTCTTTTGAACTCTACCCTGGAGAGATTTTAGGGCTTCTTGGTCCCAACGGAGCCGGAAAAACTACCATTATACACATGCTTTTAGGGTTAACCTCTCCCACCTCAGGTGAAATTCGCATCTTCGGGCTTAACCCTGAAAAAGCCCGAGAAAGGGAGAAAATCCTCAGCCGGATGAATTTCTCCTCCACCTATGTAGCCATGCCTTACTCGCTGACCCTGAGGGAATCTCTGCAGGTGTTTGCCAGGCTTTATGGAGTCAGGAAGGCCAAAGCTAAAGTTGATATGCTGATAGAACAGTTTGAGCTTAAAGAGGTAGCCGACCGTCCGGTCAGGACTCTTTCTTCTGGTCAGATGACCAGGCTCAACCTGGCTAAGGCTTTTGTCAACGACCCGGACATTCTTCTTCTGGATGAACCAACGGCCAGCCTGGACCCGGACATTGCTGACCGCACGAGAAAATATCTCCTGGAAGTAAAAAAGAACAGGAAGATGGCCATTCTCTACACTTCCCACAACATGCAGGAAATGGAGGAAATTTCTGACCGTCTGCTTTTCCTTCATCACGGAGAAATAATTGCCCGGGGCACTCCTCAGGAACTAATTGCCCGGTTTCGTGGTGAGGACCTGGAAGATGTTTTTCTTAAAGTGGCCAGGGAGGTGAGACCATGAAGTGGCACCGGATTACCGCCATGTTCTTAAGGCACATATACCTTTACCGGCACAGCCTGACCCGGCTGGTGGAAATTTTTTACTGGCCCCTGCTGGACCTTCTGGTCTGGGGGTTTGTCAGCATTTACATAAGCCGTCTTTCAGCAGAAGGCAAGAACACACCTAATTTTCTGGGCATATTTCTGGGAGCGTTGATTTTGTGGGACATCCTTTTCCGGTCCCAGCAGGGCATTTCCGTGTCTTTTCTGGAAGAAGTTTGGGCCCGAAACTTTCTGAACCTCTTTGTCAGCCCGCTGACCATTGGCGAATACCTTTTATCCATGATGCTGGTATCTATTTTTAAAGTAGTGGTAGTTTTTCTGACAAGCGCTCTGCTGGCCTGGGTGCTTTATTCGTTCAACCTGTTCATTCTGGGAATTTCTTTGCTGCCTTTCGTCCTGAACCTGGTCATCCTCGGCTGGGCCATCGGGATTTTCACCACGGCTTTGATACTCAGGTTCGGCCAGCAGGCGGAAGTTCTGGCCTGGGGAGTGGCTTTTCTTTTTCAGCCAGTTTCGGCTGTTTTTTACCCAGTTTCTGTCCTGCCCAATTTCCTGCAGAAAGTGGCAATGTTTATTCCGGCCTCTTATGTGTTTGAAGGCATGAGGGCCGTGATTTTTGGCCAAGGTATTTCCCTGGAGCATCTAGCCAGGGCTTTCCTGTTGAACCTGACCTATCTGAGCTTATCTTTGTTGTTTTTCTTCCGCATGTTTAGGTCTGTTCGAGCCAAGGGACTGTTGGCCCGCATGGGTGAGTAAAAAAGAAACGGAAAAGCAACTCTGGTGTTTTTTCTTTGAAAATTACTTGAGAGCCAGGGTATTTAAACTTATAATAAAAGCTAAATTTTTTTATCCGGAGTAAAATAATGCCGTCCATAACTGTTTTAGAAAAAATCGCCAAACGTCTGAGAATTCATTCTTTAAAGATGACCACGGCTGCTGGCTCTGGCCATCCCACGACCTGTTTGTCTTCCGCTGAAATTATGGCCTGCCTGTTTTTCCAGGAAATGCGCTTTAATCCTGAGGACCCTTTTGCCTGGGAAAACGATGAGTTCGTCCTGTCCAAGGGACATGCGGCGCCAATTCTCTGGGCGGCCTATGCTGAAGCCGGGTTGATACCGCAGGAATCTCTTCTGGACCTGAGAAAAATCACCAGCGACCTGGAAGGACATCCGACTCCCCGAATTCCCTGGGTTAAAGCGGCCACCGGTTCGCTGGGACAGGGACTTTCTGTGGGTGTCGGGCTGGCGCTGGCGCAGAGGCTGGCGGGAGCTAAAGCCCGGACTTTTGTTTTGATGGGCGATGGCGAATGTGCTGAAGGTGCGGTCTGGGAAGCGGCCAATGCGGCCCGTGAGTATAAGCTCAGTAACCTGGTGGCCATAGTTGATGTCAACAGGTTGGGACAATCTGACGCCACCATGCACCAGCATGACATCAAAGCCTATGCCAGAAAGTTCAAGGCATTTGGCTGGGAAGTGTATGAAGTTGATGGCCATAAAATAGAAAAAATCCTGGAAGCTTTAGCTTCGTGCCGTAAGGGCTTCGGGCCTAAAGTTATCCTGGCCAAAACCATAAAAGGCAAGGGCGTTTCTTTCCTTGAGGACAAAAATGGCTGGCACGGCAAACCCCTTAAACCCGAAGAGCTGGAGAAAGCCTTGGCCGAGCTGGGTCCCATGCCTGAGGTTGAGGCCAAAAAATATGTCCGGAGCAGACCCAAAGCCAGAGTTCCCCGATGGAAAGAATCTTTTGACTTTGGTTTACCTGAGTATAAGGATAAAACGGCCACGCGCCTGGCTTATGGGCTGGCCCTGGAAAAACTAGGGAAAGTAAACCAGAAAGTCGTGGTCATTGATGGCGATGTGAAGAACTCAACCTATGCCGACAAGTTCTTTGCTTCTTTTCCAGAACGTTCCTTTCAGTCCTACATTGCTGAGCAGAATATGGTGGGCATGGCCATGGGCCTGGCGGCCAAAGGTTTTCTGCCTTTTGTGGCGACTTTTGCCGCTTTTCTTACCAGAGCTCATGACCAGATTCGCATGGCCGCCTATTCTTTCTCTAACGTGAAATTTTGTGGTTCTCACGTGGGGGTGAGCATCGGTGAGGACGGGCCGTCGCAGATGGGCCTGGAAGACCTGGCTATGTTCCTGCCCATTCCTAACTGCCTGGTCTTTTATCCTTCTGATGCTGTCTCGGCAGAAAAGTGTGTCAGGGAAGCCGCCCGTTATAAAGGAATGGTTTACCTCAGGACGACCAGGCCGGCTACACCGAT
>JBBIRN010000107.1:3437-7599 GCA_037441785.1 Candidatus Aminicenantota bacterium
AGAATTTCCGGCTGGAGGAGCCAAAATCCTGCGCAAGAGCGAACAGGATGCCGTAACAGTTATTGGCACCGGTATTACGGTCCATGAAGCTTTAAAAGCCTACGAAATGTTAAAGAAAGAAGGAATTTTTATCAGGGTGATAGATGCCTACTCGGTGAAACCTCTTGATGCGGAGACCGTGGTGCAATCTGTGGCCGAGACCGGCGGCCGGGTGGTGGTGGCTGAAGACCATTTTGAGCAGGGTGGTCTGGGCACAGCCGTGGCCCTCGTCCTACCAGAAAAAAAATTCTGGAAACATCTCTGTATCAGAGAGCTACCGCGCTCGGGCAAACCTGAGGAGCTGCTGGCCAGGTACGAAATTGACGCCGAAGCCATAGCCAGGGCGGTTAAATCCCTGCTTTGAACAGCAGAAAATTTTTTAATCAGGGAAATTTGATTCTGTTGAGTAAGGTAATAGAGAAGCAATTAATTTTTAAGGCGAATGGCCGACCTGATGGTGGCGGATAAATTAATTTTGCCTGTTGGAAAATTTGATTATAATAGCCTGTTAATCTTAAATATGGCCGGCTAACGGAGCTTAAATTTTCTAAAAGGTTAGAAGAACAATGTTTAACAAAATCAATGACTCGATTATTAAGGATTTGATAGCCATCTGCGGGGAAAATAATGTGCTCACCTGCCGGGAAGAAATAACTGGCTACACCTATGATGAATATGTAAATCAGTTACCTGGATGTGTGCCGGAAGTGGTGGTCAGGCCCGGAAGTACGGAAGAAGTTTCGGCCATTCTTAAACTGGCCGAGGAAAACCGGGTGCCGGTGACACCGCGCGGCGGGGGCACCGGGCTGGCCGGTGGCTGTGTTCCGGTTCATGGCGGCATAGTCCTGTCCCTGCAGCGAATGAACCGGTTTCTGGAGATGGACCGAAAAAACCAGATGGCCGTGGTGGAAGCGGGGCTGACTCTGGGAGAATTCATCCAGGCCGTTGAAAAAGAAGGCTTTTATTTTCCACCCCATCCCGGTGATGAAGGAGCCATGTTTGGTGGCATGATTGCTACCAACGCCGGCGGTAGCCGGGCCGTCAAGTACGGGGTTATCCGGAATTACATCCGGGGCCTGGAAGTAGTTCTGGCGGGCGGGCAGGTCATTCACCCGGGGGGCAAGCTGATAAAAAATTCTACCGGTTACAACCTGCTTCATTTGTTCATCGGCTCGGAAGGCACGCTGGGGGTTGTTACCAGAGCCATTGTTCAGGTGATGACGCGGCCCACCTTCCTGCGGACCATGGTCATACCTTTTAACAGCATTGAACAAGCCATTGACAACGTGCCGCTGATTTTTGAAAAAGGGATTGTGCCAATGGCCGTAGAATTTGTCGGGCTGGATGTTATTCAGCTTACGGAAAAACATCTTAACCTGAACTGGCCGTCCCATCAGGGAGAAGTTCACCTGATGGTTATCGTGGATTCTCCTTCTGAGGATGATTTGAGCCGGATGACGGACCAGATTGCGGACGTGGTGCTGGAAAACGGGGCCGTTGATGTTTTTGTGGCTGACACCAAAGCTAAACAGGACGAGGTCCTCAAGATTCGCTCAGAAATTTATGAAGCCATCAAAAAAGAAACCGTTGATATCCTTGATATCTGCGTACCGCGCTCTGAGATTCCAGGACATATGAGAAAGGTTCAGGAAGTAGCGCAGCGCTACGATTTATGGCTGCCGTCCTTCGGCCATGCTGGTGATGGCAATATTCACATTCACCTGATGAAAGCCAGGTTTGAAAACGGCCAGATGGTTCCAGTAAGTTATGAGGAGATAAAGGACAAGCTGGAAGCAGCCAGGCAGGAGCTGTTTAAGGATGCAGCCGCTCGTGGTGGCGTAATCTCCGGAGAGCATGGTATTGGCCTTTACAAAAAGAATTATCTGCCTCTTTCGCTGGAGGCCGGTCAGATTGAGATGATGAAAAGGATAAAGAAGGCTCTTGATCCACATGGCATCCTCAACCCAGGAAAAATCTTTTAGACTGGGGGATGTGTTACCCCGACATAGGCTTCTTTCCATAAAGCAAATAAATTAAAAAAATAATTGCAGATAGGCAGTCTAACCCGGAGTCCGTTTAAATAAGTCCTTTAAACAACCGGTTTTTAAAAAGAATTTTTCGCCGGCCAGAGCCTGTCTGTAGCGTTTCCCTAATAGTCTCGGAATCCCTCGCGCCCCCGGAAAATTACCTCCTGCTTTCTTTTTTTTGGTTTTTTTCTCAGTTAGAAACCGTTTGCAATTTATTTAAAAATGGTTTAATAAATTTAATATAAGGGCAATCAAGGGAAAATAAATAAAATGGGGAGAAAACCATGAATTTTGAAAGAATCACCGAAATTTTTGTCATCCTGGAAAACAAACCTTCAGTTCTGGGGGATTTGCTCAGTCAGCTGGCAGAAAATGAGATTAATGTGGAGGCCATCGGAGTATTTCAGGACACAGCCAAAATTTATGTCAAAAACCTCAACAAGGCGGTTAAGCTCCTGAACAAGTTGAATTATACCACCGAGCTTCGTGATGTCCTTTTAATCCACCTGGAGAACAAGCCCGGCGCTCTGGCTGAGGTAGCCACCCGGATTGGCGATGAAGGAATTAACATAGAGTACTGCTACGGAACCCTCAGCCGGAACGGCGACACCGTCTCGGTTATAATGGATGTTTCCAACATTGAACGGGCCATTCAGGTGCTGCAATCTTAAAAGCTTTCCAGAATAGGGACAGGCTGCCTGGTAATTTTATTTTTCAGGGATAGGTTGTTTATTTATAAAATTTTTTACCGTTCTTCTTTGTGACCTTGGATTCTTATGATTTAATTTCCCGCTTCATTCCGCTTCCGTTTACGAATCGCGTTTTTTAGGCTAAAATACATCGGACAGGAGGTAAAGGATGTTCTTTTTTGATTATACTTTGGTACTGTTAATTCCAGCTCTTATTTTTGCCCTCTATGCTCAAAGCAAGGTGAAATCTACTTACCTGAAATACAGCCAGGTGGTTTCCTCTTCAGGGCTGACGGCGGCGGAAGCCGTGTCTGAGATTTTAAGATACAGCCCGGCCAGTGATGTCAGAGTAGAAAGGATTCCGGGACATCTTACTGACCATTATGACCCGAGAAAAAAAGTCCTGCGACTTTCCGAAAGCGTCTATGACAGCTCCTCCATTGCCGCCTTGGGAGTAGCGGCCCATGAAGCCGGCCATGCCATTCAACATGCTCAGCGCTATTCGTTTTTAGTCTTGCGTAATGCCTTTTATCCCATAGCCAGTCTTGGTTCCAACCTGGCTTTTCCTTTGTTTTTCATCGGCTTGATTTTCAACCGGAGCAGTGCCCGGGTGCTGATGGATGTGGGTATTCTTCTTTTTAGCGCCGCGGTATTTTTCACGGTCATCACCCTGCCGGTGGAGTTTGATGCCTCGCGTCGGGCTCTGGCCATTCTTAAAGAACGGGGTTTCCTCAACGCCGCTGAACTGGAGGGAGCAAGAAAAGTTCTTGGGGCGGCGGCCATGACCTACGTGGCAGCTACCGCCATGGCGGCCATTCAGTTGCTGCGTATGATTCTCATCCGGCAGTCCAGAGATTAGTCAGGAAGGTTTTTAATTAGAAGCCGGGGAAAGGACGCTTTAAGCAGAGAAAAAATCAGGCCAGACCTGCTATGGCGGTGTTGGTCTATCTGGTCGCCTTTTAATTACTTCGTTTTATCAGTTTAGCATCGTTCTTCTTTTTAAATGGAAAAGAATTCATTACAGGTGTTGCTTCCCTGGATTACAAATTTCCCCCTCCTGATATGGTCCATCAAGATGAACGTAGGCCTCAGGTCAGGCTGAATTAGGCCGTTGGTAGTTTTCCCCACCCTGGCCCTTGAAGCCGGTGTTCATCTCAATTAAGCCAGGCTTTACATTAGAAGTTCAAAGAATATTCAGGCTTTAAACCTTTACACGACCCTGTTTGTTAGGCCTCAGTCATGCTGTAAAAAATATCTAAATTTAAAAAAGTGTTAGAGAGAGGCCTCTGACCAAATTAACTCGCCGCCAGCATTTTCAGAGATACAAATTGGGCTGTTTCGTTAAAAGTGTGATAACCTGTTAGGCTATCATCAGCTTTTTCTCTTTTAAAGCAAAAGGATAAGAGA
>JBBIRN010000108.1:0-7475 GCA_037441785.1 Candidatus Aminicenantota bacterium
AGAAGCTTAACCACGATATTTTTTTTAGCCAAGGTTTTCACCCCGTATTCCTCCAAGCAGACAATTTTAATTAAAGAATAATAAATTTTTCATTTTGAGGCAAATTTCGGTTTCTGGTTGGGCTTTAAACGAAAGGGAATAATCAGGCGATATCTCTGTATAAAGATGAGGAGGTGGCTGGCCAGGTAAATTATTTTTTCTTTAAAACCAGCGCCGTCATCAAGAAAGAAGAAGGCTCTGAAATAAAATCTGAAATAAAAAAGGGGCAGCTGGTAGCTGCCCCTTTTTCTACCACCGATTTATCTCAAGTGGTTTCCTGTTCAGTTTTTTCTGCCTGGTACTCTTTAAAAGAAATTTTATTAATCAGACTGTAAATAATGGGAATGATAAACAGCGTCAGGAAAGTACAAACCGTCAGGCCGCCAACCATAACCACACCAATCGGGGACCTCATTTCCGAACCTGATGATTTGGACACTGCCATAGGAATAGTACCGATGATGGTGGTCAAGGCCGTTAACAGAACTGGCCGCAGTCTGGTTACTGCACCCTCCACCACTGCTTTCCTTCTATCCATGCCTTTTCTTATTAACTGATTGATATAGTCAATCATTACTATTCCGTTATTTACTGCCACCCCAGCCAGAATTATCACGCCTACCAGAGAAATTAAGCTGATAGATTGACCGGCCACTACCAGCCCCAGGACTACACCAATTAAAGCCAAAGGCAGAGTAAACATAACCACGAATGGATGGAGAAAATGCTCAAACTGGGCGGCCATAACCATATAAATTAGAAGAATGGCCAGGACCATGGCGAAAATTAGAACTTTAAAGGTTGAGACCATCTGGTCGTAATCGCCACCATATTCAATAAAATACCCTTCAGGTAACTGCTTCTGAAAATCAGCCAATCTAGCCCTTATGTCCTTGACCACACTTCCTAAATCCCGACCGATAATATTAGCGGTGACGGAAACTTCCCGAACCTGGTTTTCCCGGGTTATTTTAACCGGGCCTTCACCCCGCTTCCAATCGGAAACTTCAGCCAGATAAATGGTCCGCCCCGCCTGATTCATGAGGGGCAAGGTCTTAATTTCATCCAGATTATCACGGTACTCTTTTGCCAGTACCACTCTTATATCAAACTCGTCTTTCCCTTCTCTGTATCTGTTAACCACTTTGCCCTGAGTGGAAGTCAACACCAGGTCCGAAATCTGGCCTATGGATAATCCGAGCCGGGCCGCTCTTTCCCGGTCAAGAGTAAATTGATACTCCGGCGAGCCCTGAACCAGACCATGGGTTACGTCCCGTAATCCTTTAACATCACTGACTTTTTTTACTACTTCATCAGCCAATTGTTTTAATACATTTAAATCCTTGCCAAAAATCTTTATTTCTACCGGAGCGGCGGCACCGCTGAGCATGGCTGATTGCATATTAATCTGTTCAAACTTGACATTTTCCAATCTGGGCAGCATTTTTCTGACTCTTTCCAGAATTTCCTTATCTGAATATTTTCTTTTCTCCTTGGGCACCAGTCTGGCCATTAACATAGCCTCATTGGGACCGCTTAAACTCATCGGGCCACCAGCACTCATGGCATTTCGTTCAGCCGAAGAACCAGCCATAGCTGAAACTGCCAGAACTTCAGGTTGCTTTAAAAACAAATTTTCGGCCTGGCTTAAAACCCTATTAGTTTCTTCGAGAGATGTACCCACGGGCAGGGTGATTTTAAGTATAATTTGCTGCTGGTCTGATTCTGGCATAAATTCCATATGCAAAAAAGGAATTACGGCTAAGGAAATTAAAAAAGCCCCAAAAGCCACGGCTAGAACTGTTTTCCTTTTTTTCAAAGCTGAAACCAGCAGACGACGATAAAAGCGGCGGCCACCTTCAAACTGGGGTTCTTTCATGGCCCTCTCATCAGCCATTTCACTCCCTCTGGCTTTGTAGAGAAGCGAAGAAAACAGCGGAACAATAGTCAGGGCCACAAACAAAGAAGATAACAGAGCCAAGGTAACAGTTAAAGCCATAGCTGTGGTCATTTTGGCTACTATACCACTGGCAAACAAAATGGGCAGAAAGACAATAACTGTGGTCAAAGTGGAAGCGGTTATAGCCATGCCCACTTCGGAAGCGCCGATGATTGAGGCTCCATCCACTGGTTCTCCCAGTTCTATGTGCCTAAAAGTGTTCTCAATGACCACGATGGCATTGTCCACCAACATGCCCACCCCAAGGGCTAAGCCAGCCAGAGTCATAATATTAAAAGTGTAGCCCGCAAAATAAAGCCCAATAAAAGTGGTCACTATGGAAAGCGGAATAGCCAGGGAAATGATAAACGTCGGGCGCCAGTTCCTAAGGAAAAGGAAGATAATAAGCATGGCCAGCAGGCCACCCTGCCAGGCTGTATTGGCTGTCCGGCTGGTTACCCGGCTGATCATATCCTGTTGATCCATAACGGCAGTGAACTTGACCTCTTTGGGCAGGATAGAACTGATCTTGGCCATTTCTTGCTTCACCGCTTTGCCCACAGTTGCAGTATTGGCTCCAGACCGCTTGTTGATAATCAGAAAGACCCCGTTTTCGCCCTGGACCCGGCCGAGTGTTCTGGTCTCTTTTAAGGTGTCCTTTACCTGAGCGATATCTTTTATGTAAATTGGCTGACCCTTCGGAGACACCCCAACTACTACCTTATTGATATCATCTACACTCTTAAATTCACCAATAGTCCTGACCGTCAGGTCCTCATGACCCTCGATTAAATCACCGGCCGGCGTATTGACATTTTCTGCGGCCAGCGCCATAAGCACCTGGTTCAAAGGCAAGTTATAGGCAATCAAGGCATTCTTATCTACCTCAACCCTTATTTCCCTCTGGTCACTGGAAAAAACTTGAGCCGAGGCCACCCCATCAAGTCTTTCCAGGCGCGGTTTGACTTCGTCTTCAATCAGCTGTTTTAACCGGTAAGTGGACATACTGCCACCGGCCGTGACCCCATAATAGATGACTGGAAGTTGCGACAGATTAAACTTAACCACCAGCGGGTCGGAGGCATTTTCTGGTAAATATTTTTTGTAAAGACCAATCTGATCTCTGATATCCTGGGCGGCAAAATCCAGATTAGTTCCCCATTCAAATTCAACGCTGACGATAGAAGCTCCTTCTGAGCTGGTAGAAGTTATTTTTTTAACTCCTTTAACCGAACTGACCCATTGCTCTATATTCTGGGTAATGGTTGTTTCTATATCCTCGGGTGAAGCTCCACTATAAGTGGTGATAATAGAAACTGTCGGATATTCCAGGTCCGGGAATAAATCCAGACCTAACCTGGAGATGGAAATCAACCCGAAGACCACCAGAATCATGGCGATCATCGAGGTGGTGACTTTACGTTTGACCGAAAATTCAGGCAGTTTCATTTTTCTACCTCTCCTTCAACTTCTACTTGGCTGCCATCAGCCAGCCCAAAATTTCCTTCAACTATAACTAATTCGCCTTCTTTTAAACCGGAAGTAATTTCCACCAGGTCGGTGTTCTTAAGGCCAATGGTCACATTCCTTCTCACGGCTTTGTTCCCTTCCGTTACCATAACATACCAGTTACCAAGCAGGGCTCTTTGAGGAACAGCCAGAGCATCTTCCTTGGAAACTACCTCTATGATGACCTGGCCAAAAGTTCCTGGTTTAAGCACAAGTTCCGGATTATTGACCAGGGCTTCTACCCGGAATTTCTTGGTCTGAGGATCAGCACTGCTATTAACTACAGTGATTTCCCCTTCAAATTTCTGACCGGGTATATCATAGCTTTGAACATAAACTTTTTGTCCCCTGGCAATTTTTTTGACATCATCAGGAGAAACGTCAATTTTAACTTTTACTTTAGAATAATTGACCAAGGTAACCACCCCGGCGGTAGCGGTTAATCCACCCATCATCGGATTGATGACATCCCCCTCTTCGGCATTTTTGGAAGCAATAACTCCATCAAATGGGGCTTTCATAATTGAGACATCCAGGGCGTGCTTGGCTAGGTTAACGGCCGCTTCGGCTTGATCTCTCTGAGCTCGCGCCGCTTCCAAAGCCAGTCGAGATTTTTCGTACTGCTGTTCTGAAACCGCTTTTTCTTTAAAGAGCCGGTCCATCCTGTCAAAATTCTTTTGAGCATCTTCCAGGTTAGCCTTAGCCGCCGCTAAAGCGGCTTCAGCCTGCTGCAATTGTAATCTAATTGATTGAGTATCCAGTTCCGCCAGCAGTTGTCCTCTGCTAACTCTGTCTCCTTCAGCCACGTAAATTCTGGCTATTTTGCCCGAAACCTCGGGTGTAATAGCTTGTTTTTTCCATGGTTCAATGGTGGCCGTGTAAACTAATTTTTCAGAAATTTTTTGCTTTTTAACCTTATAAACCTTAACCGGCGAAGCTTTTGTTTCCACCACACCAGACTGGTTGGTTTTATCTGCCGGTTTCTGGCATCCTATCAGAGCAGCCAGCATCATAGTTACCGCTAAAATCCTGATTTTTGCTGTTCTCATCTTATTCCTCCTTATCGTTCACGGGAAAATTATCAGAATCAGCCGATTTAATCTGTTTTGCCGGTCAGGGCTGATTCGCCCGTAGCTTTTTCCAGCTGGGCTAAAGCCATCAGGCAATCATAAAGTGCCTGGGCATAATTGGTCCGGGCCTGACTCAAAGCTACCTGGGCTGAGGTTACATCCAGGGTGGTGGCCAGACCCTCCGAATAGTTTAACTCCGCTAAACGGACGGCTTCCTCGGCCTGTTCCACGTTCTTTTCCTGCGACAGAAGAGCTTCTTTCGCCTGCTGATAATTAAGCATGGCCTGCTGCACTTCCAGCTTAATGTTTTCCGCCAATCCCTTTAGCGAATATTCCAGCTGCCTGGCCAGCGCTGTGGCTCGAGCAGCCTGGGCCTGGTTGGCAAACCCGTTAAAAATAGGCACATTAAGAACCAGACTGATGGTGTAATAATTTTCCCAGGTGTTCTTTCTAAAATTCAGGTTGTTGGCCCAGTAATTCAGAGAACCACCAAGAGCCAGAGTGGGTAAATCAGCCGCCCTGGCTAACTTGAACATCTCCTGAGCCATCTGTTTCTGGTAATTGAGCTGGTGAAGCTCAGGCCGGTTGGCCAGTGCTTTCTGAACGGCTTCATCCAGGTTAATCTGCTTCTCTTCAAAGCTCAGCTCTCCTTTAATCTTGATGGGCTGATTGAGGTCCAGGCCCAGCAAATTTTTCAGTCCCAGTTCTGCCACTTCCAGACTGTTACGTGCCCGGATGAGCTGAGGTTTCAGATTAGAAAGCTGGACTTCAGCCCGGAGCAGGTCAAACTTGGTGGCCATACCCACTTCGTAAAGATTCTTGACATTGGTCAGGTGTTTTTCGGCCAGGTTGACGGATTCTTCCGCCACTTCTACAAAACGGCGCGCCAGCAGGTAGCCGTAGAAAGCTCTCTTCACATTAAAAATTGTTTCCTGACGGGCCTGGTCGATTGATTCCTGGGTGGCCTGATAATTGTATTGAGCCTGCTTATAATTGGAAAGCAGTTTGCCGCTGGTGAAAACCGGCACAGAAAACGACAGGCTCATCTGATAGGTTCGGGTAAAATCAAACTTAACGCGCTGCGGCTGCTGACCGGGATACATCGGGGGAATCTCCACGGTGAACACTTTTTTATCAAGAATATCCGTGCCCTGAGCACTCAGACTGCGGAAAAAACTAGCCGCCGCCTGTCTGACCTGAGCCCTGGCTTCATCTTCTTTGGCCTGAGCAGCCAGAAAGTAGGGGTTTTTCTCCAGAGCCAGTTTCAGACAATCCTGGAGGGTCAGCTCCAGAACCTGTTTCTGATTTTGCTTTTCCTGGGCTAACCCCGAAGCCAGTAGGACAAACAGAAAACCTACCAGAACTGAGGTAAGCTTTTTGCTTAAACTCATTGTTTCTCTCCTTTCGGAATGGCCGGTTGGCCTATCCCTTTCATCAGAAAAGCAAAGACTTCTTCAACTTCCTTTTCTGGCGAAAGTTTCTGTTCCTGCCAGAATCTTATATGCAGCAAACCTTCGGTTACAGCCCACACGTAATAGAGTAATCTTTCAGGTGAAGTATTGATAAATACTCCTTGATCTATGCCTTCTTTCATCACTTTGAGACCAGCTTTAAATATCTCTTCGCGCCGGGCATTAAAGTTTTTGACCGCCTGCTGCACCTCCCGGTTATTTTCTCTATCCGCAGGCCCAAAAAAGCGGTGTAAAAACTCCCTGATGTTTTTATCCTGAATAAAAAGGCGGGAAATGTTGGATTTTTTTACCTGGATTTCCAGCAGGGCATAAATCATTTTTTTCAGCTTTTCTTCCGGCGGGTCACTGGAGGCAGCAATTTCCAGAATGCGGTTTTTCATATCTTCAATGTACTGCAGAATTATGGCCAGAAGGATCTCGCCCTTATTTTTAAAATATTTATAGAGGGTAGCCTTGCAGAAGCCAGCCTCACGTGCGATTTCATCCATGTTGGCAGCCTTAAAGCCGCGCCTGATGATGACTTCTTCCGCCGCCTGCAGCATGTGCTTCCTGAACTGGATAATTTCTTTCCTGATTTCCTGAGCTTTTTTCATCTGCCTACTCTTAAATCTATTTTAATAAACTCCTGAGTTTATCAAGTAGCCTGAAGAGTCTATATAATTTAGCATCAGCCCTCCCACTTGTCAAGACCAGACCGCGTATGATAAAAAGGATGAGGGGAAGGGAGTTTTGCCAAGAGAGATTAGCCGCCAACTTTCTGTTCTTTTTCTGGTCCTGATATCTTTTTTGTTTTTCCCGGGCTTCTTTAAATCATGGTTACCGCCCGGACAAAAATGCTGGCAGGCCATCTTACAGATTAAGTTTGAAGCAGAATCATACCTTTCCTTTGGATTATCTGACCGCCTTAAAGTTATGGCTGAGGCGGAATGGCACGGTTTTCTGGAAGAGGACGGCCTGGATTTTATTATCTACTATCTGGCCAGCTACCTGAACAAATGTGAATTCTGGCCAGAAAAATCAGAAAAAAAAGAGTTCAGGCTAAAATCATCGCCCCTCGTTCCTCCAGATTTCCGGGTTGATTACGTAGAAGGTCTGGAAAAAGAAATTCGTTTTTATTATTCTTTCCGGCCACCGGAAATAACCTGGCCCGGAGAAGACGCCTCTGTTTCCTTCAAGGTGCTTCTTCCTTCTGCTCCTTGGCCCTTTAAAAAGGACCCTCGACCGGATATGATACTTAAAACCACTGGCTCCAGGATAGTGACGGTAGAAAGGACAGCTCTGGAAAAGCCTGTGGTTCAGAGAGAGTTTTTCTGGCAAGCTGAAGTTTACGACCGCTATCTCCAGCAGAAAAGGGAAATTTTTTCCACCTGGCTCAAACTTTTTCTTAAAAGGCTATCCTCTTAAGACTAACTCAGGCCCGGGGATGAAATTTATCATAGACTTGTT